>JAJZMN010000191.1 GCA_021850345.1 Actinomycetes bacterium
GATGGGGGTGGATTCGGATGGGGGTGGATTCGGACCGGGGCGGATTCGGACCGGGTCGGATTCGATCGGGTGGAACCGGGCGCTTGGGATGCATGCCGATCGCCGAGCGCTCAGTCAGGTCCCGTGCCGGCAACGCCCTGGCGCTCCGCGTAGGGAACGACGTGGAAGAACTCGACGAAGAGCCGCACCCCGTCCTCGGCATCGACCTCGTGCTCGACGTCCGGCGGGATGGCTTGCGATGCTCCGGCCTCGACAACCCGGTCGATCGGAGGTTCCGTCCTCGCACTGAACGCGAGACGACCATCCAGCACCACGAGCCTGCCCCAGGTCCCCGGCGCGAGCTTGTGGGCGCGACGGAGGGCAACGGGGAGCGATCGCACGTCCCACTCCGGGCTACGCCGGGCGAACCGGAGCCCGTCGGGCATCTCGGCCCGCTCGCAGAGTGGACAGTCGAGCCGGCCACCCAGCCGTGACGCACGCCCCGCCTCGTCGAGCACCCAGGGCCGTGTCCGGAACGGCGGGCGGTGGCGGACGTGCTGGTTGTGACCGCACTCGAGCTCAGCCACCCAGTCGCCTTCGAGATCGAGATGGAACCCGACCATCCGTCGCTCCACGTCAGGCCGCCTCTTCTTCGGCGGAGGATCTCGGTTGCCGGACGGTACCGGCACTCACGCCGACGGCTCCTCTCTGACGGCATCACCGTGTGCCTCGTCGATCCGGTGCACTCGTCCGGCACGGCGCGCTCGTGACCACACCTTTGCGATCTTTGCGGCCGGTGGTCGTGGCCAACGGAACGTGGGCTCTTGGATCTCCGATTCCGCGATGCGACGACCCATGACCTCGGCCATCGTGGCTCGCGAGATCACCCCGACCGGCACGCCGTCCTGGGTCACGGTCACTCGCTCCGCTTCCGGATGCGCGAGGAAGATCGCCAACGCGTCGCGCAGGTAGGAGAAGCAATCCACGCTGGGTCCGAGATGTGGTCCGTTGGTCGCCGGCAACGGGTCCATCGCCTGTCCGGCCACGGCCGTGCGGTACGGGTCCACCTCTGCATCGAACTCGATCCGGAAGCCGCGCCGGACGAGCTTGTCGGTCATGAGCCGCTCGGCGAGCCCCAGTTCCGTGATCACCTCCGCGATCCCGAGCGCGAGCAGCATCGGGATCAAAAGGTGGACCGCCCCGGTGACCTCGACCGCGAACACTGCCCCGGTGAGCGGCGCCCGGGCGGCGGCACCGAACGTCGCTCCCATTGCGACGAGTGCGAACGCCCCCGATGCGATGTGGAGCGAGGGAAACAGGTGCGCGAAGCCGACGCCCAGCATCTCGCCCATGGTTGCACCGACGAGGAAGATCGGTGCGAGCGTACCGCCGGACGTGTTGGACGCGAGGGCGATCCACCAGGAGAAGAGCTTTGCTACGAACAGGGCAGCTGCCGCACCGAGGAGGAACCTGCCGTTCACGGCGTCAGTGATGGCCCAGTAGCCGACCGAGAGCGATCCCGGCACCGCGAGGCCGATGGCGGAGAAACCGATCGCGCCGATGATGGGCTGCGCGGCGTCGGGGACACGGAGATGCCGGAACCCGGCTTCGAAGGCGAACAGGCCTTTGTTCACCACGATGGCGAGCACGCCCGACGCGATGCCGAGGATGCAGAAGAGCGGGAGTTGCGGCGCCGAGTACGTCACGGGGGAGGAGACGGCGAAGAGTGGGTGTGCACTCAGCAGCAGCGTGTGGATCTCGGCGGCAAGTCCGGTCGCGAGCACGAGGGGCAGGAGCGATCGGAGCGAGCGTTCGAAGAGGAGCAGCTCGAAGGCGATGATGACCGCCGCGACCGGGGTGTCGAAGACACCCGCCATGCCGGCGGCCGCACCCGTGGCGAGGAGGATCCGTCGCTCGGCCGCCGACACCCGGATGAACTGGCCGAGCAGCGACCCGATGCACCCACCGGTCACGATGATCGGCCCCTCGGCGCCGAACGGGCCTCCCGTCCCCATGGCGACCGCTGCCGAGAGCGGCTTCGCGAGAAGAACCCGGGGCTTGATCCGGCTCTCCCGGAGCACGATCGCCTCGAGGGACTCGGGAATGCCGTGGCCCTTGATGACCGGGCTCCAAAGAGCGAGGAGGACGACGACCAATGCCCCACCGACCGCGACGGCAACGAGATCCGGACCCGGCTGATAGTGACGGAGGTCCGGCAGCCCGAAGGCGACTCGGTGGAGCAGCGCCAGATTGCTGATCAGACCGACGAGCCGCACCACCAAGAAGGCCGCGACGCCTCCGACGCCGCCCAACACGACACCCAGGAGGGCGAGCAGCAGCATGCGCTGCCGGGACTCGCCCAGGCTGATCTCCGCCGCCGCCGGGGCGCCCCACGAGCGACCGGCAGGTTCCAGGCGACTCATCGTCTCCCGATGTTATCGTGGTGAGCATGGCGTTACCCGATTCCGCCTACGCCCGGCTACTTGCCCTGCGAACGGGTCTGCGCCACTTCGAACGGTGGAGTGCCAGGCAGGCGCGGGCTGCCGGCCTGACGCCGGCACAGCACCAGCTGCTGCTCGCCATCCGCGGGCACTCGGGCGCCGAGGCACCCACCATCGGCGAGGCCGCGGACTACTTGCTCCTCCGGCACCACAGCACCGTGGAGCTCGTCGACCGTGCCGAAGCCGCGGGGTTGGTCCGTCGGACCCGCAGCGGGGATGACCACCGGATCGTCCGTCTCTCGCTCACCGACGAGGGCGCCGCACGCCTCGAGGCGCTCTCCGCACTTCATCTCGAGGAGCTTCGGCGGCTCGCCCTCGACCTTCCGCAGGCATGGCAAGGGCTTGCGCCGGTCCAGCGACCGCATGGGTTCGCCGGTGAACCCGGAGAGCGCACCGCTCACGGCGAACGAAGCGAGGAAGGTCGGCGAGGCGGGGGGGGCGAACGCGGCGAGCGGGGCGGGGACCGGGAGCGGAGCGGGGCCCGAAGCGCGTCCGTCGACGTCGGTCTCGTTCGCGTCTACGACGCACCTGAGCAGGGCCCGACGCGGGTCCTCGTCGACCGGCTCTGGCCACGCGGCGTCGCCAAGGCTCGCGCTCCGTTCGACGAATGGATGAAGGACGTGGCTCCGACCCCTGAGCTCCGCAAGTGGTACGGGCACCGGCCCGAGCGATTCAAGGAGTTCTCCCGCCGCTACCGCGAGGAGCTTCGCCACGACCCCGCGCGCGGGGCCCTCGAACGTCTTCGTGCATCGGCGCGGTCGTCGCCGGTCGTGCTCGTGACCGCGACCAAGGATCTCGAGCACTCCGGGGCGATCGTGCTGAAGGACGTCCTGTCGGGCCGATGAGCACGGGCCGCTCGCGCGACCACTCCGTAGGTTTCATCGTTTTCGCAGGGCTCGCGGGTCCCATGCGTCGCCGGTCGGCTCCGGCATGACGACGGGGGACTGGCGCTGTCGGGCAAGCTGAGCGGCGTGCGCACTCGACCGGTGAGGCACCCGATGCTTCGCACCAGCCTGTTGTTCGCCGTCGGCTTCGCGGTCGCCGCCTGCGGGCAAGTGCCTTCGCAGGCGTCGGGCGGTCGGGTGACGAGTCGAACGGCGCAGCAAGACGCGAAGCTGATCGCCGAGGCACACGACCCCGAGCGCGCGACGGCGCTCCTCCGTATCGCCAGGATCTTCAACGAGGACTACGAGCGGAACAAGGACGGGGCCGTCTACGGGCGCTGGGACGCTGCAAGCCAGTCGATCATCTCACGCGCCACATACCTGCAGCGTCACCGCGACTGCCCCAACTCGTCGCACGTGCGCGTCGACACCTGGGGGGTCACGCGTGGACCGGGCGGGGCGTGGTTGGTCCACTATTCGATCGACGGCCAGCAGTTCACGGACTGGTGGTACTACGTCCGCGGTCGTTTCGTCTTCGATCTGCCCAAGTCGAACCCCACCGCGGTCGCCCTCTACCGAGCCTCTCCCGCCCAGTACGCGAAGGACACCGGATGCGGGAAGTAGTCGACGGCAACACAGCGACGTCGTGATCCCCGCGCCGCACCTCGGACGCCGCCGTTCGATCTCATCCCCCGCGCGCCACCTCCGCCGCCGTTCGATCTCAGAGCGTGGGTTCCCCACCGGCCGCGGGTGACACGTCTCCGCCCGCCGGACCCGTGCATCCGCTGCCACGTGGCGATGCGCGCCCCGGTACAACGCAAGGGAGATCCGGACGCGAAGGTCGTTCGCATCGTTCTGTCGGTTACGGTGCGTCGAGCAGGTGCGAGGCGACGAAGGAGAGCGCACGTGGAAAGCGGTGATCGCGCGGGCGGGACGCCGAGGCAGCCTCCGGCGGATCCTCATCCGTCGAGCGCGGACGTTGCGGCCCTCGGCGCGGCCGAGCTCTCGGCGCTCTTCGACGCGGGCGAGCTCACCTCGTCGGAGGTGGTGGGGCAACTCGTCGCTCGCATCGAGACGCTCGACACGGGCGCGGGCGGCCTTCACGCCGTCATCGAGCTCGCGACTGACGCCGAGGACGTCGCCGCGCGGCTGGACGACGAGCGGCGAGCCGGTCGCCGGCGCGGTTCGCTCCACGGGATCCCGGTCCTCGTGAAGGACAACATCGACACGGTGGCACCGCTGCACACGAGCGCGGGGTCCCTTGTCTTCGGCGGCGCATCCCCCGGCACCGACGCCCCGCTCGTGCGCGCTCTTCGCGACGCCGGTGCAATCGTCCTCGGC
>JAJZMN010000177.1 GCA_021850345.1 Actinomycetes bacterium
CGCCGAACGCCGGAAGGATCAACGGCAGCAACCCGTGCTCCGAGTACATGCACCTCGACAACTCGGCGTGCAATCTCGCCAGCCTGAACCTCCTCACGTTCCTGGGCACCGACGGCACATTCGACGTCGAGGGGTTCAAAGCCGCTGTCGAGGTGGTCTTCACCGGCCAGGAGATCATCGTCGGCAACGCGGACTACCCGACCGAGAAGATCGCCGAGAACTCGCGCCGCTTCCGAGAGCTCGGCATCGGCTACGCGAACCTCGGTGCATTGCTCATGGCGAACGGCCTGCCCTACGACTCGGACGGCGGCCGCGCGTGGGCGGCTGCCATCACGGCGCTCATGACCGGGCACGCCTACGCGACGTCCGCACGTACGGCGGGCAGGATGGGTCCGTTCGCGGGCTACCACGACAACGCAGAGCCCATGCTGCACGTGCTGCGCCTCCACCAGGGCGAGGCGTCGAAGATCGACGAGGAGCTCGTGCCGCCAGAGCTCTTGTCGGCGGCGCAGGAGGCTTGGGATGAGGCCGTCGAGCTGGCGGAGCGCTTCGGCGTACGGAACTCGCAGGCAAGCGTGCTGGCGCCGACCGGCACGATCGGGCTCCTCATGGACTGCGACACGACCGGCGTCGAGCCAGACCTCGGCCTCGTCAAGACCAAGAAGCTCGTGGGTGGCGGGACGATGTCCATCGTCAACCAGACGGTGCCGCGGGCGCTCACCCAGCTCGGGTACGCGCCGGACCAGATCGACCAGATCGTCGCCTACATCGACGAGCACAAGACCATCGTCGGTGCACCGGGACTGTTGGCGGAGCACCTGCCGGTCTTCGCCTGTTCGATGGGCGACAACACGATCCACTATTCGGGGCACGTGCGCATGATGGGGGCGGTCCAGCCGTTCATCAGCGGCGCGATCTCCAAGACCGTCAACATGCCCGAGGACGTGACGGTCGAAGACATCGAGCAGCTCCACATCGACGCCTGGAAGCTCGGGATCAAATCGGTCGCCATCTACCGGGACAACTGCAAGGTGGCCCAGCCGCTGTCGACCACCAAGCGGGGGGGTGTCGCGGTGCAGGGCGGCGACACCGCACCTCCCGGGTCCGACGCCGAGGCGAAGGACCGCGCGCTCACCGAGCGTATCGCCGAGCTCGAGCGGGCGCTCTCGGTGGCGCAGACGACGAAGGCGGACACCGTCGTGGTCGGTGCGGTGCGCGAGCGGCTGCCCCGCCGTCGCCGGTCGAACACCTTCGCCTTTCGCGTCGCGGACTGCGAGGGGTACGTCACCGTCGGCGAGTACGAAGACGGAAGGCCCGGGGAGGTCTTCATCAAGGTCTCCAAGCAGGGGTCGACGCTCGCCGGCATCATGGACGCCTTCTCGATCTCGATCAGCCTGGGCCTCCAGCCGGGCGGGCCGCCCGCGTCCTGCGGGCGCCAGTGCTCGAACATGAAGTTCGAGCCGGCCGGGATCACCGACGACCCCGAACTTCGTATCGCCGCGAGTCTCGTCGACTACATCTTCCGGCGTCTGGCGTTGGACTACCTGAGCTACGACGAGCGTCTCGAGCTCGGGGTGCTCTCCACGTCCGAGCGGATCCAGCCCACCCTTCCCGGGGTCGAGGAGAGCGCGACGCCGTCGGTCGGCCTCGTCGACGACACCACTGTGGGGGAGGACGAGTCGGCGCTCGTGGCCGTGACGCCGCAGGCCAGGGTCGCCGACGTGGCCGCGACGCTCGATCGCGCCGAGCAGCAGCGCGACGCGCCGTTCTGCTACAGCTGCGGGAACGTCATGCAGCGGGCGGGGTCGTGCTACGTCTGCCCGAGCTGCGGGTCGACGAGCGGCTGCTCGTGATGCCCGGGTGAGGACGTTCGCTGCTGGCATCAGCACGCCAGGGTTCACGCGCCACCCGACGATGCCGGGCAACAACGCGAACCAGCGGCTCACTCTCGCTGCGAGGACCGTGCCGATGAGCATGGAGGTGGCGGCGAGGAGGAACAGGATCCGATGCTTCGGCCACAGCGCTGGGCGCACGTTCGGGCGCGCCGCTCGCACGGCCTTGGCTCCTCGTCGGCCTGTTCTCCGTGTCCGTCGTGGTCAGCGTCGGGCCCGTGGGACCGGAGCTCAGCCGCTTGGGTGAACGACTGCTCGGCTCCTCCCTGGTTGTCGGACGCCGGCTCATGTACCTCTTGTGGGCGGTCGTCGCCGACTTCAGCGTGAAGTGGACGCTACCGACCTGATCGGCAACTGGCGGGCGCTCGCGTGAGGCCTGCGTTGGAGCAACTGGACCGAGCGTGCCGGCCACATGGCCGCCACGCTCGAGAGCGGATCGATCGCACGGCACACTTGACGCAGCGCGCACAGGACCAGGACGGGAGGACGAGCAACGGTGGCCTACTTCACGCGGATCGATGGCTCGAGATTCGAGGCGACCGCGCACGTGGGCGGCGCATGGGATCCCGCCGACCAGCACATCGCGCCGGCAATGGGGCTGCTCGCGCACGTGGTGGAGCTCGACCGTGACGCCCGTCGAACGGATGGCTTGGTGCTGGCGCGCCTCTCCTACGACATCTACGGCACGATCCCCGTCGACGTGGTGGACACCGAAGTACGGGTGCTGCGCGCGGGTCGCACGATCGAGCTGGTCGAAGCGCTACTCCGCCACGGCGGTCGCATCGCGCTGTCGCTGCGGGCATGGCTCATGCGCCGCTACGACACCACCGTGCTCGCCGGCTCGGCGCTTTCGTCCATTCCCGGCCCGGAGGAGATGCCGTCGTGGGACCCGTCGGCCGTGTGGCCCGGCGGGTTCGTCGCGTCGCTCGAGGTCCGCCGCGCCGAGGTGGAGCCCGGACGCGCTGCCTTCTGGATGCGACCCTCCGAGCGCCTCGTCGAGGGCGAGCCGGTCGGCGTGACCCCACGGGCTGCCGCCCTGTTCGACCTCGCGAACGGCATGACGGTACGGGCTGATCCTCGTGAGGTCGTGTTCTTGAACGTGGACCTCAGCGCGCATCTGCTCGACGCGCCCGACGGCGAATGGCTCGGCTTCGATACCACGGTTTCCTTCGGCGATGGCGGCCTCGGCATCACCGCCAGCACGATCCATGGCGTCCGTGGCGCCATTGGGACGGTGTCGCAGATGCTCACCGTCCGCCCCCGAGCACTGGGGGGTCCGCGGTGAGCCCGAGCCTGCCCTGACGAAGTTCAGGGTACAGCTGCGGCTTGTGATGTCGCTGCCTGGCGGAACGCTTGGGCGACGATCTCTTTGACCATGCGCTTGCGCCACACGTAGCTCAGGTCGGCGTTGTCGAGGGGCTTGGCAAGGCGGCTCGCCGCGTTCGCCACCTCCTCGATGGCTTCCTCGTCCAGACGTTGTCCGACGAGCCCGTGCACGAGGTCGCCCAACTCGACCGGCTGCGAGGCGACGGCCCCCAGCACGAGGCGGCACCCCTCCACGACGCCCCGGTCCATCTTGAGCGCTACCGCTGCGCCGGCCAGCGGGAAGTCCATCGACGAGCGGCGCCGGAGCTTCACGTAGGACGAGCGCGAACCGTCGGGCGCCGGCAGCCGAAGACGGGTGAGGATCTCGTCTGGTCCGAGCGCGAGGTGGGCATTGCCGTCGTCGCGAAAGAGCGAGGCGATGGGGACGTCCCGCTCTCCTTCGGGACCGACGACGACGGCCGTCGCGCCGAGGGCGACCGCGATCGGTGCCGTGTCCGAGGACGAGATCGCCCAGCAGCGCGGGCTGCTCGAGGCCATCTGGCACTGCTCACCGCCGGTCTTCAGGCAAGAGCCGCTGGCGATCCGCCACTCCTCGCTCATGTCGTAGTAGTTGCAGCGAGTGTCGATGCACAGGTTCCCGCCGGCCGTGCCGGTGTTGCGCAGGGCAGGCGTGGAGACGACGCCGGCTGCTTGCGCGTATCCCGGCTGGTGGCGGGCGAGCCCACTGTCCTTCAGCACCGAAGTGAGCGTCGCCGAGGCGCCGATCTCGACGGCACCCGACGCCGTCGTCTCCAGGTGGCGAAGCGCGTCGAGGTGGCCGATCCCGACGAGGACAGCCGGTTGCAGCTGGCGCCGCTTCATCTTCGGGAGCAGATCGGTGCCCCCGGCGATCACGCGTGCCTGGCCGCCATGGTCGGCGAGCATCGCGACGGCCTCCGCCAGGCTGGCGGGGCGGAGGTAGCTAAAGCGCGGCAGACGCAGCATCGGGAGGAGCCACCTTTACGCACGGAGGATAGGGGATCATCGGGAACGCTCGAGGGCCGGTGCGGGGGTCGCCTCCTTTGGCGCGCGAGTCGAGGGCGCGCAGGACCTTCTCGGGCGTCACGGGGACCTCGTCCACCCAGATGCCGAGCGCGTCGTGGATGGCGGACACAACCGCGGGGACGACCGGCAGCAACGGTCCCTGGCCGACCTCCTTCGCTCCGTACGGGCCCTCGGGATCGGGCTGCTCGACGAGGAGGTGCTCGATCTCGGGCATGTCGGTGGAGAGCGGGGTCTTGTACTCGAGCACCGAAGGGTGGTGGAGGAGGCCGTTGCGGTACGCCTGTGCCTCCATGAGGGCCTCGCCCAACCCCATGTACACGCCGCCCTCCACCTGCCCGCGCACGAGGAGCGGATTGAGCGCGCGACCGATGTCGTGCGCGATCCAGACTTTGTTGACCCTCACCTCGCCG
>JAJZMN010000034.1 GCA_021850345.1 Actinomycetes bacterium
GATAGGTTGAACTTGTTCATGGCGACGGCATCGATCGGCACGCGAGATCCCGAACTGATGGCGCTGGGCTCGGCGCTCGGGGAGGACGAGGCCCGCGCGCTGGCCGAGCTGCTCCAGGCGCTCGGTGACCCGACGCGGCTGCGGATCCTCTCGGTGCTCGGCACGGCCTGTGTCCCGGTCGGGACGATCGTGGCGGCGACCGGGCTGCGCCAGCCGTCGATCTCCCACCACCTGCGGGTGCTGCGGGACCGGGGCGTCGTGCGCGCCGAGCGGCGTGGCGCCTACGTCTACTACTGCGCAGCGAGCGAGGCGCTCGGGGCTGCCGTTGCCGCGGCTCGGGCCTTGCTCGAGGACCAGCGCCTCCGGTGACCACGACCCGCCTTTCCTGCCAGCCTGGCGGCGCCGACGTGGCCGTGCTCGCCCGGCAGCTCGTCCCAGGCGAGCAGAGTCGCGACGACCGAGAACCTGCCGAGGAGGTCTCCTGATGATGTGGCACACGTTCTTCTGGCCGGTGCTCGTGGTGATCCCGGTGGCGCTGGCCTTCGCCGTGACCGTGTTCCGTCGAGCTGCCGGGCGGTCGGGACCGATGGGTCCGGCCTGTGGCTTCGGCCCGGCGCACCCCGCGCGGGACGAGCGGACAGAGCGGCCTGTCCGGGAGGACCCGCTCGCGATCGTGCGCGAGCGCTACGCCCGCGGCGAGATCGACCACGCCGAGCTGGAGCAGCGCGTCGAGGGCCTCTTGCGCAGCGAGGAGCCGGCGCGATCGGGGGAGCGATGAGCGAGCTCCGAGCGCCCGGCGCGGGGAAGCGTGCGGCCGGAGCCGCACTGGCGGACGACCGCGTCATCGGCGACCAGCAACGGCAATGGGTTGAGACCTTCACTTCCAATCCCGAGATGTACGGTCCCGAACCGAGCGAGCCGGGTCGCCACGCAGCAGCGCGCTTCGTCGCCGAGGGGCTCTCCGCGGTGCTCGAGCTCGGAGCGGGCCAGGGGCGCGACACCCTCGAGCTGCTCCGGCGCGGGCTCGAGGTCCACGCCCTCGACTTCGCGCCCGACGCCCTCGCCGACATCGCCGCGCTGGCCGGGCCGGAGCTGGCAGGCCGCCTGCGCACCACGGTGCACGACGTGCGCCTGGCGCTCCCCTTCGCGGAGCGGTCTTTCGATGCCTGCTACTCCCACATGCTCTTCACGATGGCGCTCGCCACCGAAGAGCTCGAAGCCCTCGCCAGCGAGGTCCACCGCGTGCTGCGACCCGGAGGGCTCTGCATCTACACGGTGCGCCACACCGGCGACGCCCACTACGGCGCGGGGCGGTCCCTCGGCGACAACCGCTACGAGAACGGCGGCTTCGTCGTCCACTTCTTCGACCGGCCCCTCGTCGAACGCCTCGCCGCCGGGTTCGAGCTCGAGGACGTCACCGCCTTCGAAGAGGGAGGCCTGCCCCGGCGGCTGTGGCGAGTCACGATGCGCCGGGGGTGAGTGTCCGACGGCGTCGGTCTGCGTCGCCGTCGGCGCCACGCCGCCGCGCCCGGCGAGCGGCCGGGTGGACGCCGCCCTTCGAACGACCGACGGCGTGCGCCGGCGGGTCGTCGAGCGCACTCCCGGAGCGCCCAACGACGACGTCGTCTCGGGGGGCATCCTGTTCGGCGAGCTCCAGCTCCTCGCCTGCGCCAGGCGGGACCGCTGGCTCGGTGCCTTCAGCACGCCGAGCGGGGAGGACCTGCGCCGCAACACCGACGGCAGTCGGACGTTCGAGGCGGCACCGCTCCCTGCTCTCTCCAGCGCGTCCTTGCCGGCCATCGCCGCCCCGAGCTACACGGCCCTCGCATGCGCTGGGGCGACCGCCTGCACGGCGCTCGGGGCCGGCGCCACCGGCGAGGTGGCGACGGCCACCTCGGGCTGACCGCGGGCACAAGAGCGGAGGTAGCGTCTTCCAAGTCGGCGTCGCACTTCTTCTCTCCGGCTGGAACGAACACGGTGGCGGGCCGGCCAGCCTCAGCACCTCGGGAGAGGGTCCCGGCGGAAGGACGCGCCGGGCCTGGCCGCACTCCAGGCGCCGGAGAGCCGGCCCGCTCAGGCGGCCGAGCGCAGGCCGCTCGGTGCCGGCAGCCGACGCAGCGTCTCGGCGTCGACGACCACCATGTGGTCTACGAGCGGGCTCGACTGGCAGCCGACCAGCTCCCAGCGGGCCTGCCACCGATCGGCGCCGACGAGGGTGCCCTGGTGCGTGTGGTAGTGACCGGGCTCATGTAGGAGAACGTCGGCAATGAGGCGTCGACCGAGCTCCAGCGCGGGGCGTATCGGCGTCGTCGGTCCACAACCCGAAGGTCGCTCTTTCAACAGACTGGCATTGGGGGTCACGCGGTCCGCCGCCGGAAGAGGGCGGCGGCCAGGACGACAGGCGAAGACGACGCTGCCGGCTCCTTCGGAGAATCTGGGCCACCGCGATGACCCTTCGTTCTGGGGTGGAGATGGCTGGGGCGGTGGGGAGGTCGGCGGACAGGAGTCACCGGGATGGCCCTTCTGACGTCAGGCGGGGTCGCGCACGATGCGACGAGGGGTCATCTCGGGAGGCTGGTGGCGGCGCTCAGGATAGCCAATGGACCCAGTCGTGCTCCTCCTTGGGAGGGTCATCGAGGAGCGACTGGAGCGCGACCACGAGGCTCGCCGGATACGCAGCGCTCCCGCGATGGAAGCGCCGTGGCGAAGTGAACACGACACCGGCGTGGTGCTCGCCCGTCGCCGACCAGGCGCGTGCGATCCGGTCGAAGTCCGCCACGTTCTCCGTCACGACAGCTCGCCCGTCCCTCGTGGCGGCTCGCAACAGCTCCTCGTCGTCGAGCGTCGCCAGCCGTCGGTCGTCCGCCGCCGCCACCACGTCGTGACCGGCCGCCCGCAGCCGTTCGGCGGCAACCGGGGAGTGGTGGACGTCGAGGAGCAGCCTCACCCCGCCAACAGGTCCCGCTGACGCCGCCAGAGCGCCTCGGCCTTCTCCGCCTCTCGCTGGTTGGCCCCGAGCGTCGCGTCGATCTCGTCGGTGAACTCGGCGTAGTAGGCGAGCGCGGCCTCCACCTCCTCGCGACGCAAGCCGAACAGCTCGACGGCCCGGTCGACCCGCTCCAGCGGCGCAACGTCGCCGGCGACGAGCCCGCCGATGACCTCCCAGATGTCCGGCCCGCCAATGAGGCAGGCGCGCCGCCCTGCTGGCCCGTCCCGGAAGCCCACCAGCGGGTGGCGGCGCATCCGTAGACCCTCGTCGATCAACTCCTCGGCGAGCCCGGAAATCGACACCCCCTGGGCACCCGCCTCGCGCTTCAGCCGTTCGGCAACGCCAAGGTCACGGAAGCGGACCGAGATCGGATGTGTCACAACTACAGTGTAGTCGCAAAGCGGTAGCAGTAGCTGCTCCCCCACCTGCCCGCGTTCTCCGCCGTGGCTCCTCCCCGTGGCCACGTCGTGTCCACACGGTGGGCCCGAGCAGATCGTGTCCACGTCGTGTCCTGGCTGCGTCCGCACCTCGGCGGCCTCCGGGTCGAGCAGCTCATGCCGACCGTCGCCGGCGAGCTCGTGGCGACGCCGCGCTCCCCACCGGCTCCCGGCTCGGCCGGGGCGCGCCTCGGTGGTCGGAGTTCGACCTCGAGGGCGGCTCCCTGCCGGTCGTCCGCACCCGTGTCATCGTCAACCGCCAGGTGGTCGAGTCGACCCTGAAGACGGCCGCCAGCCGGCCCGGGTCCCAGCTCGGGACGCGCACGCAAGGGCAACCTGGCGCTCCGAAGCGCCCTCTGCGAGGCCGCCTGGGCCGCGAGCCACGGACGCGACACCGACCTCGCCGCGCAGGATCGCCGCTTCAAGCGCCGCTTCGGCACCTCCTCGGAGGGCAAGGCAATCTTCGCCGTCGCCCACACGATGATCCTCATCATCTGGCACATCCTCAACGACGGCGCCACCTACCAAGAGCTCGGGGTCGACTCCTTCGAGCGCCGCAACGACGCGGCTGCCCGCCAGCGCTCCCTCATCCGCGAGCTCGAGCGCCTCGCCAACCGCGTCAGCGTGGCGCGAGCCGCCGCACGAACCGGCCACGACAACAAGTCCCCGCCATCGGGCCGGCGGCCCGATCTGCTCTCGCGCGCCCGAGCCCCGCGAGTGAGGAACGCGTTTCGTCTCAGGGCTGGTGTCGGAGGGGGGGATTGTTCCACCAACGACACGCGAGGCTGTATTCCAATTTGGCCGCTGAACTGGCGTTTTGCAGTTGAGACCCAACGAGTGGTGTGCGAGCCGGGCCAACCAGGGCGCGTCGCGGAACACGTTCGTTTACAAGGGTATTTGTTGACATCGAGCGTCGTATGTCGCACAATACGCTCGCAAGGGAGCGTCTTAGAGGACAAAGATGGACGCATCGGAGTCCCGGCTCCACCCGGGACCGGAGGCCGCCGCGGTAGCTGCCGAGATCGGGGTCGGCTCCGGCGTCGGTGCGGAACGGGTCTTCTACCTGAACGAGACCGACCTCGATGCGGTGCTACGGGACTACCGGGGACGGCCGGACCCCGACGGAGAGCTGCTCTTCATGGTCATCCCCGACCAGGTCGCCGAGGACCTCCGGCCTCGCCCCGGTGTGGTCTCTCCCGCCGTCGCCCTGGTG
>JAJZMN010000039.1 GCA_021850345.1 Actinomycetes bacterium
CGGCCTTGGGCCGGGGCGCGATGAACCACGCCGACCCGACAACCATTCCAGATTACGCAGCGCTTGACAAGCGAAGAGGGCGGTTTACGAAATGTTTCCGGCCTATGGCGACCGAATCGCTTGACGAAACGCCAAAATCTGACAGAATTCGTCGTGCAGTCGTCCGCCAGACTTCGGCGGTCGGCCGCGTCACCAGATCCGAGGACATCCCAAGTGAACCCGACAGAGCCGACCGACGGCAACTACGGCAGCGCCGCCGCGCCGGATGACGCGCCGCCCCAGGGAGGGCGGGCACGCCCCTCGGGACGCAGAGCCGGCCGCGAGCACAGCGGGCACGCGTCGGGCGCCGACGGTGAGGGGAACGGCCACGGCGCGGTTGCAGCGAGCCCCTTCGGCAACGGATCGTCGGGCCTGCTCGACGACGCGAACCGGGCGATCATCGAGGCCCTCCAGCGCGACGGGCGACTTCCCTACGGGACGATCGCCGAGGAGGTCGGCCTCTCCGAGGCTGCGGTGCGCCGGCGCGTCCAGCGGTTGCGCGAGGCCGGGGTGATGCAGATCGTCGCGGTCACCGACCCGCTGCAGCTGGGCTTCCACCGGCAAGCGATGGTCGGGGTCAGGGTCGAGGGCGACCTCCGACGCGTCGCCGACAAGCTGTCCGAGCTCGACGAGGTGGATTATGTCGTGATGTGTGCCGGTTCGTTCGACCTGCTCGTGGAGGTCGTCTGCGAGGACGACGACGCCCTGTTCCGTCTACTCAACGACTCGTTCCGTTCCATCCCGGGCGTGCGGAGCACCGAGTCCTTCGTGTACCTGAAACTCGCCAAGCAGACCTATTCCTGGGGGACCAGATGACTTCCGAGTACGAGACCCACACCGTCGAGTTCGAGGGCGACGGTTGGGGCGACCAACTGAGCGAGCGAGCGCGGCGGCACCTGTGGATGCACTTCACGCGCCTTGGCGTCTACAGCGACCAGCACGAGGTGCCCGTCATGGTGCGCGGTGAGGGCGCGTACGTCTGGGACCAGCACGGCAAGCGCTACCTGGACGGGCTCGCCGGGCTGTTTGTGAGCCAGCTCGGGCACGGGCGCTACGAGCTGGGCGAGGCCGCCGCGAAGCAGGCGGGCGAGCTCGCGTACTTCCCGCTTTGGACCTACGCACACCCGAGAGCGATCGAGCTCGCGGACCGGATCGCAGAGCTCGCGCCAGGTGACCTCAACCGCGTCTTCTTCACCTCCGGCGGCTCGGAGGCCGTCGAGTCGGCGCTGAAGCTTGCCCGGCAGTACTTCCGCATGAAGGGGGAGCCGTGGCGGTACAAGGTGATCAGCCGCGACATCGCGTACCACGGGACCACCATGGGCGCGCTCGCGATCACCTCCATCCCGAGCCTCCGCACGCCGTTCGAGCCCCTCATGCCGGGCGCGGTCAAGGTGCCGAACACGAACTTCTACCGTGCCCCCGAGCACGCCGACGACATCGAGGCGTTCGGCCGCTGGGCCGCCGACGAGATCGAGCGCACCATCCAACGTGAGGGGCCCGAGACCGTCGCGGCCGTCTACCTCGAGCCGGTCCAGAACGCTGGTGGCTGCTTCCCACCGCCGCCCGGGTACTTCGAGCGGGTCCGGGAGATCTGCGACCGCTACGGCGTGCTGTTCGTCTCCGACGAGGTGATCTGCGCCTTCGGCCGGCTGGGCGAGTACTTCGGCTCGCAGCGCTTCGACTACCAGCCCGACATCATCACGGTTGCGAAGGGATTGACGAGCGGCTACGCGCCGCTGGGCGCCATGATCGCGAGCGACAGGATCGTCGAGCCGTTCCTCGAGGGCAACGCGAGCTTCGCCCACGGGTTCACCTTCGCAGGGCACCCGGTGAGCTGCGCCGTCGCGCTCGCCAACCTCGACATCTTCGAGCGAGAGCACATCCTCGACCACGTGCGGAGCAACCGGGACTACTTCCGCTCGTCGCTCGAGTCGCTCTACGAGCTGCCGATCGTCGGGGACGTGCGCGGCGAGGGGTACTTCTATGGCATCGAGCTGGTGAAGGACAAGGCGACGAAGGAGTCGTTCGACGACGCGGAGAGCGAGCACCTGTTGCGCGGCTTCCTCTCGGGCGCGCTCTTCGACGCCGGCCTCATCTGTCGGGCCGACGACCGCGGTGACCCGGTCATCCAGCTGTCGCCGCCACTCATCTGCGGGCACGAGGAGATCGACCTCATGGTGCAGATCCTCCGCGACGTGCTCACGGAGGCGCTGCGGCGGATCTGAGCGGCGTGACGCCCAGGCCCAAGGGCAGCGCGCGCGGCGCACCGCGCGGGCGCACCGCACGGTGCGGGCGCACCGCGGGGTGCGGGCGCACCGCGGGGTGCGAGGCGCGCAGCACCGCCCCATCCGGGCGGACCGGGGACTGTGGCGCGTGTAGGAGCATGAGGAAAGGCGGGCGATGGCCGAGACCGAGCGCGACGACCGAGCGGTGTCCTTGTGGTGGGACACCCTGCCGGGGCACGTCCGCGTACGCCCGGGACTTCCTGGCGACCTCGATGTGGACGTCGCCATCGTCGGCGCCGGCTACACGGGGCTCTGGACGGCCCGCTATCTCGCGATCGCGGACCCGGGCCTGCGCATCGCAGTGCTCGAAGCGGAGGTCGCGGGCTTCGGTGCCTCGGGGAGGAACGGTGGCTGGTGCTCCGCGCTCTTCGCCGCGTCCGATGCCAAGCTCGCCGCCGAGCACGGCACCGACGCGGCACGGCGCATGCGCATGGCCATGCAGGAGACGGTCGACGAAGTCGGACGCGCGGCCCGAGAGGACGGGATCGACTGCCACTTCACCAAGGGCGGCACCGTCGTGGCGGCGCGCGGGCCGGCGCAGTTGACGCGGGCCAAGGACGAGGTGGCTGGTGCCCGTCGCTTTGGCGTGGGTGAAGAGGACCTCGCCTGGCTCGACGCGGGACCGGCCCGGGAGCGCTTCGGTGCGACCGGGGTGCTCGGTGCCACCTACACGCCCCATTGCGCGGCGATCCATCCCGCCCGTCTGGCCCGGGGCCTCGCCGAGGCGGTCGAACGGCGCGGGGTCACGATCTTCGAAGGGTCCGCGGTGACCGCGATCCTCCCGGGCGGTGGGGGCCTTCGGCGTCGACCCGAGGCGGTGACCGCGCGAGGCACTGTGCGCGCGGACGTCGTCGTGCGCGCGCTCGAGGCGTGGACGCCCACCCTGCCGAGCGAGCGCCGTACGCTCGCCCCCGTCTACTCGCTCATGATCGCGACCGAGCCGCTCGACGACACGTTCTGGAAGGAAGCCGGTCTCTCCGAGCGCGAGACGTTCTCGGACTACCGGCACCTCCTCGTCTACGGGCAGCGGACCGCCGACGGGAGGCTCGCGTTCGGCGGGCGCGGCGCGCCGTACCACTTCGGGTCGACCGTCCGACCGGGGTTCGACCGGGACTCGAGGGTTCACGAGGCGCTCCGCCGGGCGCTCGTCCAGCTCTTCCCCGCAGCCGGCGATGCGGCGATCACCCACCGGTGGGGAGGGCCCATCGGCGTCCCACGGGACTGGCACTCCTCGGTCGGCCTGGACCAGGAGACCGGTATTGCCTGGGCAGGCGGCTACGTGGGAGACGGGGTGTCCACGACCAACCTCGCGGGCCGCACCATCGCCGATCTCGTCACCGGGGGGGAGAGCGACATCGTGACGTTGCCTTGGGTGGGGCACTCCTGGCGGCCTTGGGAGCCAGAGCCGCTCCGCTGGCTCGGCATCAACGCCGGACTGCTCGGCATCCACCTGGCCGACCGCACGGAGGAACGCCGGGGGCGGCCGTCGTGGCTCGCCTCGCGGATGAGCGGCATGCTCGGGGGGCACTGACCGGCCGCCTTCGGGTGGCTCGGAGCGCGTCGCACCATGGCGGCCAAGCTGGTCCTCGATCTCCACGACGTCTACAACAAGGGGGAGGAGATCGACCGCGCGCTCGACCGGGTCCTGGCCGAGGCCGAGGCGAAGAAAGCGACCCTCGTCGAGATCATTCCCGGAAAGGGGTCAGGCCAGCTCAAGAAGCGTGTCCTGCGCTATCTCGATCGCAAGGACGTCCGTGCCCGCTACCACCGTGTGGAGAAGGACTCGAAGAACTTCGGCCGGATCTTCGTCCACTTCCGCTGGAAGTGACCCAGGCGGTGGTCGGTGAGACCGTGGCCGGTGAGGCCGTGGCGGCCCGGCTCCGACGATTGAGCGACCCGGTGTGCCGCTACACTCTTCTTGCCGGCGCCACGGGGCGCGACGGCCCCCAGGGGCCGGTTGACGCTCCGGTGTCCTGCTGGTAGATTGAACATCCCGCCGAATCGGCCATGTCGGAGCCGTTCGGCGAGATGAAGCGAACCTCGATGGCGCTGTTCACCGCGGCTCGCTTCGGACCCGGCATCGACGCCCTCCGGGGCGAGTGCCCGGTCGCTCCTTGAAAACGGAAGAGCGAGAGCCAAAAGCCAGTGCGGGCGGCTCCGGGGAATGTCCTGGAGTCGTACGTCAAAAGTAATGCAGTGGCAGGCCGGACGGAGTGCTCGTCAGAGCGCGCCCTCGGTCTGCTGTCGGCCGGGACGTTGA
>JAJZMN010000033.1 GCA_021850345.1 Actinomycetes bacterium
GAGCTTCGTCGGGTCGCTCGGCGTGGGCGCCTCGAAGAACTCGAGGAGCTCGCCGCGCAGGTCTGCAGCGCAGACCCGCAGCAGCGAGCCACCGACGTCGACTGCGAGGACGCCGCCAACCTCGGCGGGGACGTCCAGGAGCGTGGCAGGTCGCCCACCGGTCGACTCCGCCTGGCCCGTCTCGGTCACGAGGCCATGCTCGGCGAGCAGCGCGATCGCGTCGCTCACGGTCGTCAGGCTCGTCCCGAGGAGCCGGCGCAGCTGCGAACGGGGGACCGGCCCGCGCGCGCAAAGCGCAGCGAAAACCCGTCCCGGGGCCGACCGCGCAGTCGCGCTCGCCGCCTCACCTGGGTTGACGACCATCGTCACGCGGGTTACGGTACCACTTCATCCAACAGCCGGAGGAGGAAATGGGTGGAACGCTCTGAGTGGCTCCGGATCCCCGCCGAGGACCTGGTCGGGCACGCACCCTTTCCGCTGCGGATCGTGCCGTCTGCCGATGCCCTCTACGACGACTTCGCCGGAGCCATGCACGACGAGATCGCGGCGGCCGCCAACGACGGACGCGAGCTCGCGGTCATCGTGCCGCTCGGGCCTCGCAATCATTTCCCGCGCCTCGCGGAGAGGCTGAACCGTGAGCAGCTCTCGCTGTCGCACGTGACCTTCTTCGGGATGGACAACTGGCTCGACTGGCAAGGCCGCCTGCTGCCCCTCGAGAGCGCCTCGAATCTCGAAGGCGCCTTCCACCGTCTCTTCCTTGACCGCGTCGAAGCGGGGCTGCGGCCCGACCCGGCGAACGTGATCTTCCCGTCGCCGGACGACCTCGGCCGGCCCGCCCGGGAGATCGCTCGGCGTGGCGGCGTCGCGACGACCTACGGCGGGATCGGCTTCGAGGGCCACATCGCCTTCAACGACCCGCCGTCGTCCCGCCTGACGCGGGTCAGCCTCTCGCAGTTCCGCGAGAGCGACACCCGGGTGCTGTCTCTGGCGCCCGGCACGATCATCTCCACGGCCCACCGCTCCTTTGGCGGGGACGTGTTCTCCGTGCCGCCCATGGCGGTTACTCTGGGCATGCGTCAGCTCCTCTCGGCGAAGCGGATCCGTCTCTACCTCGAGGGCGGCGCATGGAAGCGGACGATCCTCCGTGAGCTCGTTTTCAGTGAACCCACGGTCGACTATCCCGTGACGCTTGTGCGCGACCACCCCGACGTCGAGGTCGTCGTGGACGCGGAGTCCGCCCAGCCACCGCTCGCCGGAGCCTGAGCGGACGCAACAGAGAGCTCTTGGCACAAGCCAAGGGGGGCAGACAGCCTTGGGAGTCACCAGGCGTTGTTTGATCAACAAGAGGGCAGGCGGGCTGTGACGTGGCGGTGACGCTGCCCTGTGGCAAGTAAATGGAGGGGAACATGACTCGGGTGAGATCGGGAACACGGCGTCGTCGGGCGAGCTCGCCCGCGGTGTCGGTCGGGGCGATCCTGAGCGCCGCGCTGGCGCTCGGGGCCGTCGTTCCGGCCGCCGCCTCGGCGTCGAGCAAGGCGGTCACGGGCCGGAAGAAGCCACCGGTCCCCACGATCAACGCGAAGACCTCGTTGACCATGACCGAATGGAACTGGGACACGGTGGCGGACAGCCCGGACTCGGCTGCCATCCTCCCCCAGGTGATCAAGGGCTTCGAGAAGAAGTATCCGCACATCAAGGTGGTCAACACCTCGATGAGCCTCGGTGAGCAGACGGACAAGCTGCCGCTCGACTTCAACACGGCGTCGAGCGCACCGACCGTGAGCCAGACGAACGAGGGCTTCGGGTCGATGGGTCGGCTGGTGACCGACAAGGAGCTGCTGGCGCTCGACAACTACAGCAGCTACTACCACTGGGCGCAGCGGGTCGGCAGCCTGCCGCTGCAGATCAACTCCTTCACGCCCGACGGGGTGAACTTCGGCCAGGGTCACGTCTACGGCGTCCCGTGGTCCGGGGCCGTGGTCGGCGTCTTCTACAACAAGGCGGTTCTCGCTGCGGCGGGGGCGAAGCCGCCGACCTCGTGGTCGAGCTTCGTGAAGGACCTCGCGTTGGTGCACAAGGCCGGCAAGACGGTGATGTCCTTCGCCGGGGGCCAGCCGACGGAGTACCAGCCCGAGCACGACCTCCAGTTCCTTCTGGACCACTTCGTGCCTGCCAAGACGCTCATCAACTGGATCTTCCACAAGGGCGCCAACCCGACGATCGATGTCAAGGGTGCGATCCAGGCTGCGAAGACCTATGTGAGCTGGGCCAAGGACGGCTACCTGTCTCCCGGCTACCAGGGCACCTCGGTGACCCAGGCGCTGAACCTCTTCGACAGCGGAAAGGCCGCGTTCTTCATCGAGGGCAACTGGCACATCGGCGCGGTCCAGAGCGCGCTCGGCAAGAAGGCCGGCTTCTGGGTCCCGCCGACCGCGACGGGTGGCACCGGTGAGGGCTGGTCGATTCCCGCCCACTCCGACAACCCCGCCGCCGCGGCCGCGTGGATCGACTGGACCGTCAGCCCGCAGGTCCAGGCCATGCAGCTCAAGGCCGGGAACATCCCGGTGACGAACGTCTCCCCGCAGGCACTCGCCTCGGTCCCGGCGATGGCGCGGTCCGCGACCGTCGGCTGGAAGAAGGACGTCCAGGCGCACCAGCTCGTTCCCTTCATGGACTGGGCCGCGCCGCCGCTGCTGAACTCGATCGCCGCCGGGGTGGGCGAGCTCCTCGCCGGCCAGACCTCGCCCGCTGCGCTGATGAGCTCGCTGCAGAGCCAGTACGCGACGTGGGCGGGCTCTCACTACAAGAAGTGAGAGACAAGCAGTAACCAGCAGGACGCAAGGGTGCAGCCTCCGCTCGGCCGCCCGTCTCACGGGCGGTCGGGCGGAGCTGTACGTCCGACGAGCGGAGACAACGGGCACGGTGTCCGTATCGGCCGTGAGCGTCGATGGTGTGCCGTCTCCAGGTGGTGCCGTTCGTCCCCGTGGCGCGATCCGCCGTCGTGGTGGGGGCGCTCGGGGTTTTCCGCCTGGTCGAGGAGGGAATGCGGGTGCGGGAGGGATCTGAGGCGGGGTTCGTCCGGCACAGCGTGGACGACTTGTCGGTCAAGGTCTTCGAGGACCGCGCCGCGGCCGGATCGGCCGCCGGGCGGGAGGTCGCAGAGACCCTGCGCGCCAAGCTCGACGGCGGGGGGAGCGCGCGGGTGGTCTTCGCGGCCGCCCAGACACAGCGGGAGATGCTCGCCGTGCTGCGCGTTGCCACGGAGATCGCCTGGGACCGGGTGACGACCTTCCAGATGGACGAGTACGCGGCCCTGCCGCCCGGCGTCATGAGCCTCGGCGAATTCCTCGCGCGCGAGCTGTTCGACACCGTCTGTCCCGGGACGGTCAACGCGATGCGCCCCGGCGACAACCCCGATGCCGAGTGCGAGCGCTATGAGGGTCTCCTGCGGGCAGGCCCGCTCGATCTCGTCTGTCTCGGAATCGGCGAGAGCGGACATCTCGCGTACAACGACCCGCCGGGGGCGCGCTTCGCCGATCGCCGCTGGGTCCGCGCCGTGACAATCAGCCAGGTGTCGCGGCACCAGGCGGTCAACGACGGCCACTTCCGCTTTCTCGAACAGGTGCCGGCCCGCGCCCTCACCATGACGGTCCCCGCGTTGCTCTCGGCGCGCAAGATCGTGGGCGTCGTTCCCGGTGTGCGTCGGCACCGGGCGCTCAGGGACGCGCTCGAGGGACCGATCGACGAGGCGTGCCCCGCCTCGGCGCTCCGAACCCACGCAGACTGCACCTTGTACGTGGACCGGGAGGCGTACGAGGGCGTCGGGGCGGGGGGCGCCTGACCGCAAGACGCGGGCGGGTCCAGGTCGGTCGGCGCCGCAGCCTGCGGGCCGGCGGACGGGGGCGTCGTCGGCGGGTTCGGGAGGAGCAGCCGGACGGCGACGGGATGGACGCCACGACGCCCCTCTCGCGCCGGGTGCAGTTTCTGCAAGCAAGTGTCACGACAGAGGAGAAGTCAGTGGAATACCGTCAGCTCGGCAGAAGCGGGCTCCGTGTGTCGGCCCTCGGCCTCGGCACCATGACCTTCGGCGGCAGCGGCGAGTTCGCCGTCGTCGGGAACACCGACGTCGCGCAGGCGCGCCGGATCGTCGACCGTGCGCTCGAGGCCGGCGTCAACCTTGTCGATACCGCGGACATCTACTCGGGCGGGCGCTCCGAGGAGATCGTCGGCGAGGTGCTGCGCGGCCGGCGGGACCAGGTCGTGCTCGCGACGAAGGCCCGGTTCGCGCTCGAGGAGGGGCCGAACAACGCGGGCCTCTCGCGCGGCTACCTCATTCGGGCGTGCGAGGCGAGCCTCCGCCGCCTCGACACCGACTACATCGACCTCTACCAGGTGCACCAGCGTGACGGCGAGACGCCCACCGAGGAGACCCTTGACGCCCTCGACACCCTCGTGCACCAGGGCAAGGTGCGCTACATCGGCTGCTCCAACCACTCGGCCTGGCACGTGATGAAGGCGCTCGGTGTCTCCGAGCGGCTCGGCCTCGCCCGCTACGTCAGCCAGCAGGTG
>JAJZMN010000068.1 GCA_021850345.1 Actinomycetes bacterium
CTCCGCGCGGCTGAAACGGATCCACGCCTCCTGCAGCGCGTCGTCGGCCTCGGTCGTGGACCCGAGCATCCGGGTGGGTAGCGCCGTCAGTCCCGGCCGGTGCTCCTCGAACATCGTCACAAGCCAGCTGGTCTCCGCCACGGCCACACCGCCCCGGTCTCGACGGTCTACGCGATTGACCGGCGGGCACCCGCCAGTGTGACCACCCAGAGCCCGGGCAAGAGAGGCGGTGCGATGACCACCACAGCAGCGACGGGTCAGCGGATGAAGAACCCGGCGCCGGTGACTCTCGGCGCGATGGCGGCCATCGAGAAGATCGTCGCGGCGACCGAGCAGGGCGGCGTCGATGACGGGACGCTCGCGCTGGTCCACCTCCAGGCGAGTCAGATCGACGGCTGCAGCTTCCGTGTCGACCTCGACGCGAACCGGGCCATCCGGGTCGGAGAGGCTGGGACCCGGCGCTTGTCCGCCGTCGCAGCCTGGCGCGACGCGCCGTAGTTCACCGATGCCGGACGGGCTGAATTGGCGCTCGCCGAGCGCGTGACTCGCCTCGCCGAGCGACCCGACCCCCTCCCCGACGAGGTCTGGATTGAGACCGGGCGCGGGCTCAACGAGGCCGGACTCTCGGTGCTCCTGCTCCAGATCGCGCGTGCGAACGTCTTCGACCGCCTCAACGTGCCGATCCGCCAGACCGCCGGATCCTTGCCGCCGGTGACCACCCGGATATGAAGACGCGCCCCGGACCCGCGCCGGGAAGCGCCAGGTTCCCTCCCGCTCGGCTGCACGACTGAGGCCGCCTCGCGCCGCTTTAGCGAGACGCCGGTTCCGGCGGTTCCAAGACGCGCCCGCGTCGACCGGTCACGTCGGTCGACCGCACGGTCGCGTAGCGACGGAGCGCGAGGAGCGACCAGGCGGCTTCGACCACGCCGAAGGGCCAGGCCCCCGAGAGGAAGCCGTAGCTCGAGGAGAGGGCACAACCCAGCGCAAACGCGAGCACGTAGCGCCGTCCGCGGGACTCGAGCCCGTACGCGCTCATCATGAAGACGAGCACGACGACGCCGTAGATCGTGACGGGCTTCATTGCTCAGACCCGCTCGCCGCGTTCCGGACGCGGCACCGGCACCTTGCGCCTCGCGACATCCCGAGCGCGCCGGGGGTCGGCCGCACCACGACCCCGCCCGCCCCGATGCGTTGGACCCGCTTCCCGTCGCGGTGGGCGCAGACCCCCCCCCCCCCGGACGTCGGCGTCTCGCCCCGGTCGCCGACGCGCCTGCGGTCTGGGAGCGCGCTCTCGACCGATGGCCGCGCCGGCACCCGGCAGTGACCACGGCCGGCGTGGCGTCACCTCGCGCGAAGTGGCGACCGAGCCCGATCTCGGAGAGAACCACCACGGCGGCCCTCCGACGCATCCGACCGAGAAGGTGGGTGCCCGCGGCGTGCAGACACACGGCCCCGGGGCGACCCGTCGCGGCCAAGAGCGTAAGTCCCGGCCGGATACCTGGTCCCCGATGTGCTCGCTCGGCCCGGGGATCTCGGTGCCGCACACGGCGCCAACAGTAGCGTTACTCGTATGATCATTTGAATGATGTGACGTTGTGTCGACTGCCGACCCGACGCCCATCGCAGTCCAGCCCACGACCGCGGGCTTCTGGCCCCCGAGCACGTGCACGCGGCCGTGACCTGCTTCGCAATGCTCGCCGAGCCGGCGCGGCTGCGACTGTTGTGGCTCCTGTCGCCGAGGAACTGGACGTGTCGAGCCTCGCCGCCCGTATCGAGGTGAGCGTGCCGACGGCCTCCGCGCACCTCGCCAAGCTCCGTCTCGCCGGTTTCGTGGACAGCCGTCGAGCCGGTCGCCGCGTGCTGTATCGAGTTCGCGATCGGCGTTTGCGCAGGTTGATCGCCGAAGCACTCCCCCGCGCCGAGCATCGGGCCGCCGGGAGCACCGGACGCGGCTGACGGCGGACATCGCCGCGGGGCCTTCTTGAAGCTGGACGGGTTGGTCGCTCGGGAACCAGACGGTGCGGGCACCGCCGAGATGGCGGTAGGGTCTTCTTGTGAACATCTCTTCAAACGTCGCAGTGTCCGGAGAGCGAGCCACTGATCCCGACCGGGTCGCGGCCGTCCGGGAAAGCCTCCCGGCGGACTCCGACGTCACCGATCTCGCCGACGTCTTCGGCCTTCTGTCGGACCCGGGGCGGCTGCGACTCATGGTTGCCCTGCTCGGCGGCGAGCTGCGCGTGTCGGATCTCGCGTCCGCAGCGGGCATGAGCGAGTCGGCGACCAGCCACGCGCTGCGGATCCTGCGGGCGCACCGGGTCGTCTCCGTACGCCGCGCCGGGCGCATGGCCTTCTACGCACTCGCGGACGCGCACGTCCGGATGCTCCTCGACATCGCGCTCGCGCACGTCGAGCACAGCGAGATGATCCATGACCATGCCGACGACCAGCATGGCTGAGCCGTGCGCGACCGGGCGTGTCGATGACAACCGCGCCCACGCAAGTCACAGGCAGCGCGCGGCGACCGCCGACGTGCGCTTCCTCGTGGTGGCCCTCGGCCTCGTCGCTACGTTCATGGTCGGTGAGGTCGTCGCGGCCGTTGCTTCGGGCTCGCTCGCGCTCCTGGCTGACGCCGGGCACATGCTGACCGATGTCGGCGCGCTCGGAGCGAGCATCTGGGCGGCGCGCCTCGCCGCGAAGCCCCCCGGAGGGGCGTGGACGTTCGGGCTCAAGCGGGCGGAGATCCTCTCGGCCGCCGGCAACGGGGCGATGCTCGTCGCGGTGGCTGTCGCCATCACGATCGAGGCGATCGTCCGCCTGACGCATCCGCCGCGTGTCGAGGGCTCCGTGGTACTGGCGGTCGCGATGGCCGGAGCGCTCGTCAACGTCGTCGCGACGACGGTGCTCGCTCGGGCGAACCGGACCAGCCTCAATGTAAAAGGGGCGTTCGTCCACCTCCTCACCGACCTCTACGCGTTCCTCGGGACGGCTGCCGCAGGGCTCGTCATCCTCCTCACCGGCTGGTCCCGTGCCGACGCGCTCGCCTCGCTCGTCGTCGCCGGACTCATGGCCTCTGCGGCGTGGGGACTGCTTCGCGACGCAGGCAGGATCCTTCTCGAGCGCGCTCCCGACGAGGTGTCCCTCGATGAGGTCCGGGCTCACATCACCGGCATCGAGCACGTGCTCGGCGTCCATGACCTGCATGCCTGGACCCTCACCTCGAGCCTGTCGACCCTGTCGGCCCACGTGGTCGTCGAGGACCACTGCTTCGTCTCCGGCCACGCCCCCGAGATCCTCGACGCGCTGCAGAGCTGTCTCGGCGACCACTTCGACCTCGAGCACTCCACATTCCAGCTGGAGCCGGCGAGCCACGTTGTCCACGAGCACGGTCAGCACCCGTGAGCTGCGCGCAACGGTGCCGGCACGTGTCGCGTCGTGTCCACGCGCTCCGCAGCTGCGGGCCACTTCGGGGGTCGCGAAGCCCCCGGTCCGCTCCGAGACGAGCGTGCGGCCGGTGCGCTGCCAGCAGATGACGTCGCGCCAGCAGAAGAACGCGCCATGACCAAGACGCCCGACCTCCGTGCGGCGGCATCGGGGATTCGCGACGCCGAGGACGTCTCGGAGAACCACGCGCTCCCCAAGGTCGCCGACGTGCTGGCGGTCTGTGCACACCCCGACGACGAGTCATTCGGGCTGGGCGCCGTCCTCGCGGCCTTCGCCGCGCAGGGGACGCGCGTGCGCGTGCTGTGCTTCACCCGCGGCGAGGCCTCCACGCTCGGCGAGACGGCGGAGGCGCTCGCCGTCGTGCGCGCGCAGGAGTTGAGCGCCGCGGCCGAGGTGCTCGGCGTGGACCGCGTCAGCCTCCTCGCGCACGCCGACGGGCGCCTCGGGGAGGTCGCACCCGAACAGCTGGCCCACGCCATCGAGACCGCCGCCGCCGATGCCGACCTCCTGCTCGTCTTCGACGAGGGCGGCATCACCGGTCACCCGGACCACTGCCGGGTGACCGAGGCGGCGGTGTTGGTGGGCGGGAGGTGCCATCTCCCAGTGCTCGCCTGGGCACTACCCGAGGACGTCGCTTCGAGGTTGAACGCCGAGTTCGGCGCCACTTTCGTCGGACGCCCGATGGCGGAGTTGAGCATCGCCCTCGCGGTCGACCGAACCCAACAGCACGAGGCGATCGCCTGTCACGCGAGCCAGGCACGTGACAACCCGGTGCTGTGGCGGCGCCTCGAGCTGCTCGGGTCGCTCGAGCATCTGCGGTGGCTCACGTAGCCTCCCTCTTTCACGAAGTTGCGCAAGTGGCATTTCAGGGCGGCGGAGGCGGCTCGTGAGCTGCCGGACGGACCGCTGTGGCCGGGGAGCCCTGCGTCAGGGCCTGCGCGATCACGGGTTCGTGTAGTTCCGCCTACCTGATGGCACCGGCGTTCGCCGGCACTTTTCTGGGACGTCTCAGGCGAATGCCGTACGGAGGCGGGTGAAGGCGAGAGCAAGCTGTTTCGCCCAGACGTGGTAGTCAGTTGGCTCCTCCCACCACGACATCTTGGGGGTGGTGTCCCCAGTC
>JAJZMN010000152.1 GCA_021850345.1 Actinomycetes bacterium
GCGAGCGCCCTCGGGCCCGCGAGACCCGCGAGACCCGCGAGACCCGCGAGACCCGCGAGACCCGCGAGACCCGCGAGACCCGCGAGACCCGCGAAGTCCTCGCAGCCGCTGTCGCTTCCCGCACCCGCGCACGCCGTGACCGTGCACGGCCCGGGTTCCAGCTGGGGCGTGGGGGTTCTGGGGGCCCCGGCCTGCGATCCGCTCGGCGGCCAGAGCTGCATGCTCCCGTTCCCAAGTGACTACTACACCGTGCCCGACCCCAAGGAGCCATCGGGCCGCCGGGTCGACTTCCCTCTCGATGCGATGCCGGCCAACGCGCAAGGCGTCCACATCGACCCGACCACATGGAACAAGAACGACGGCTTCTCGCCCGGCTCCGTCATCGAGGTGCAGGTCCCGTACCTCGATCTCGCCGCGTCGGGGATCGTCGACCAGTACCACATCGCCGGTTCGCTTTCCCCCAACGCGCCGATCGTGCTGCTGGACGCCTCTACCGGGCGTCGGCTGGCGTGGTGGGGTGAGGCGGATGCGCGAAATGCTGATCCGGCCACGCGTCTCCTCCTCATCCACCCCGCGGTGAACCTGCCGGAAGGGAGCCGCATCGTGGTGGCGTTGCGAGACCTGCGCGCGACATCCGGAGCCCCCATCGCGGCCAGCGGCGACTTCGCCCAGGTGTTGGCCGGCAAGACGGTGGCGGGGCCTGGTGGCGCAGCGCTGAGCACGCACGTGCGCTCGCTGCTCGACGTGCTCCAGCGCGACGCCTCGGTGTCCGCTGCCGGGCTCTACCTCGCGTGGGACTTCACTGTCATCAGCACTGCCAACCTGACCGGCCCAGTGCTGCACATGCGCGATGTCGCCATGGCTGCGCTGGACGGCAAGGGCAAGACGCCACAGTTCCATGTGACCGCCGTCGCGAACGTGCCCCCGTCGTCGAAGGATGGCAAGGCGATCTCACGCCAGGTCTCGGGGACCTTCGACGTCCCGAGCTTCTTGAACGGCCCGAGCGGGGACAAGACGGACACCCTCCACCTCGGTGCGAACGGGCTGCCCACGGTGAACCGGGGACAGACAGAGGTGGCGAGCTTCGCCTGCCTGATCCCAAGGTCGGTCGCCGCCGATCCGCAGCGGCTGTCTGGGGCTGTGCATCCCGGGCGCCCGGTCCTCTACGGCATCGGCCTCTTCAACACGACGCGCGGCATGGAAGCGGAGAACGTCTCGGGCTTGGCCGATCGGGGCCACCTCGTCTTGTGCTCGACCGACTGGCTGGGGCTGACAGGCAACGCGGTGCTGACCGACGTCGGGCTGTTCTCGAACCTGTCGGCATTCCCGAGCCTTCCCGACCACCTCATGCAGGCGATGATCGACGCGCTCTATCTCGGCAAGCTGATGACGAGCTCGAAGGGGTTCGTGTCCGACGCTGCGTTCCGGGCCGGCTCGTCGCATCGCGCGTTGATCGACACTGCCGTACCGCTCACGTACTACGGCAACAGCGAAGGCGCGCTCATGGGAGGGGCAGTGACCGCGATCTCACCCGAGTGGCAGCGTGCCGTCCTCGGCGTGCCGTCGATGAACTACTCGATCCTCCTGCCGAGAAGCGTGGACTTCGCGCCGCTCTACCCATACTTCGACAAGTCGTACCCGAACGAGCAGACACAGGAGCTCATCCTCGGCCTCCTCCAGATGCTCTTCGACCGGGGAGAGACCGACGGGTACGTCGCGCAGCTGACCACCCACCCGCTCCCGGGCACGCCGGGTCACCAGGTCCTCCTCCAGATGGCGTTCGGTGACCACCAGGTGTCCAATTTCACGACCGAGATCGAGGCCCGCACCCTGGGCGCGGCGGTCCACACGCCGACGCTCCCGGCAGGGCTCGTGCACGGTGACCCCTTCTACGGCCTTGCCCCGGCGACCGCGGACGAGCACGCGCCGGCCACGCTCTATGTGTGGGAGGACCCGCATGCCCCGCCGCCGCCGCTCGTGAACGAGCCGCCGTCGGCGGGGGTGGACCCGCACGACTTCATGCCGCGTGATGCACCCGACGCCCAGCGACAGCTGCTCCAATTCCTGGCCACCGGAAGGGTGCGCGACGTCTGCGGGCACAGTGCCTGCACTTCCGACCTGGCTGCGGCCCCGGCGCCCTGAGCCGCTGGCGGGCTCTTGAACCTCTGAGCACAGCCCGGCGCGCAAGGGGTGCGCCTCAAGGCTGCGGAACGCCGGTGCTCGCGTGGAGGTGCTCGTCGAAGAAGTCGACGATGCGCTGCCGTGCATCGTCAGCGGCACTCGCGTCATAGCCGACGGCGCCCGCTTTTTCCATGGCTCGCCACAGCACGCGGTCGTGGCGGTTCATGAAGCCATGTCGCGCGCCGGCGTACTCCTTCACGTCGTGTGCCACTCGAGCGGCGGCGAGGGCGCGCTCGAGGGCTTCCGCGGCGCCGCGAAGCTGCAGGTCCTTCGCCCCGTAGCTGGCAACGATGGGGCACGCACCGTCCAGCACCTTGTCGAGGTCCTTGGGGAGGTGGCCGTAGTTGACGGCGGAGACCGCGAAACCGTGCCCGTTCGCAAGCAACAGGGCGAACCCCCCGGACATGCAGAAGCCGACGACTCCCACCATGCCGGTGCAACGCGCACTGTCCGCAAGCCACGACCGGACTGCCTCGACCTCGTCGAACGGCCGGCCTCGCCGCTCACGGAGCGCCCTGAAGACCGATCGGATGCACACCGCCTTGTTCGACCACGACAGCAGGTCGGGTGCGGCGGCGAGGTAGCCGGCCTCTGCCAGCCAATCCGCTTGACGGCGCACGTCGTCGTCCATCCCGAAGACGTCGTGCAGCACCACGACACCCGGCCACGGTCCGCTGCCGGGTGGCTCGGCGAGGTAGCACGGCACGGTGGTCTGTCTGGGGATGCGGACCTCGCTCATCGGTCACCTCCTCTTTGCGGTACCGTGCCAGTGTGGCATCGGCGCATGCAGCATCGGAGAGCGAGCCCGGCATGCACGGCGACGCGCGTGCCCCCAAGCAGCCCATCACCGTCCTCTTCGACCGGGTGATGGTCCAGGTCACCCCCGCCGAGGGTGAGCGACGCTCTCGTGCCGGCATCCTCATCCCGGCCACCGCGCAGGTGTCCCGCCGGCTCGCGTGGGCCGAGGCGGTCGCGGTCGGCCCGAACGTCCGTGCGGTGAAGCCCGGCGACAAGGTGCTCTTCAGCCCCGAGGACCGCTTCGAGGTGGAGGTACAGGGGGAGGAGTACGTGATCCTGCGCGAGCGCGACGTCCACGCGGTGGCTTCCGAGCGGCTCGACGGGAGCACCGGCCTGTACCTGTGAGTCCGTACGTAGTACCTGTGATAGCTGTGAGCCCCTTCCGATGAGTGATGCCGCAACTCCCGAGACCGCCGCCCCTGCCGGCGTGCCGTTGCGTGACGTCGACCGAGACGTGCTCGACCTCGTGACGTTCGACGGGCGCGGGCTGGTCACTGCCGTGGTGCAGGACGCAGCGACGCGTGACGTCCTGATGGTCGGCTACATGGACCGCGAAGCGCTCGAGCGCACGGTCGCAACCGGCAGGTCCTGGTTCTTCAGCCGCAGCCGGAACGTCTACTGGTGCAAGGGCGAGACATCAGGGGATCGCCAGTACGTGCGCGAGGTGCGCATCGACTGCGACGGTGACGCGGTGCTGGTGCTGGTCGACCAGCACGGCGACGGGGCGTGCCACACCAAGGAGTGGACCTGCTTCTACCGTACGGCCGCGAGCGGTCCCGGGGTGCCCGCACACCTGCGCGCGTCCGCGCCGATCCAGGCGCGCGGCGCGACGCCGCATCCGACCGCCGACTGAGCGCATGCCGACCGCCTCCGCGACCGCCTCCGCGACCGCCTCAGCGTTGCCGGTCCACCCGACGCTCGAGGAGTTCTCCGCCTTGGTGGCATCAGGACAGCGGATCATCTCGGTGTGGACCGAGATCGTCGGCGACGAGCTGACGCCCGTGGGCACGTTCGCCTCGGTGGTGGGTGAGGAGCCCGGCTTCTTGCTCGAGTCCGTGGAGGGCGGCGAGCGCTGGGGTCGCTACTCCTTCGTGGGCCGAGCGCCGCTCACCACGATCGTCGCCCGTGGCGGTGTCGTGTCGACGACCGGGGTACTCGGCGCCAGGGTCGACGCAGCCAGGGTCGACGCAGGTAGGGTCGACGCAGCCAGGGTCGACGCACGCAGGGTCGACCGTGACGCCGGCGAACGGGCGCCGGCGGGTGCCCAAGGTGTCCTGGCGATGCTCGAGCGGCTGCTCGAGGACTGCCACGCGCCGATGATCCCGGGGCTTCCCCCGCTCCAAAGCGGGGTGGTCGGCTATCTCGCCTACGACGTGGTGCGCGAGATCGAGCGGCTCCCCGATATCCCCGACGACGACCAGGGACACCCCGACGCGGTGCTCGCGGTCATCGGGCAGCTTGCCGCCTTCGACCACTGGCGACAGCGCGTCGTCCTCATCGACAACGTGGTCGCGGACGACGGGTGGACCGCTGACGAGACCTGTGCCGCGTACGTGGCGGCGTGGGC
>JAJZMN010000269.1 GCA_021850345.1 Actinomycetes bacterium
CCAGCCGCCGAGCAAGGTGTCGATCTGGACGACACCCGGCCCGATCGACACCGGCTCTGCCGGCTCGCCGGGGTCCGCGGCCTCGACGCCCCCCGCGTGGACGTGCGTATGTCCTGTCACGAGGTGACCGGCTCCGGGGCCGGCTGTGGTGTCCCCGCCGGCGGTGTCCCCGCGGCCGGTGTCCCCGCGGCCGGCGCCCGGCCCGGCCGTGCCGGCTGCTCGTCCGGTCATGCCTCGCCGACCTGGACCACGACCTTGACGTCGTCGGGGGTCCGTTCGAGCGCGTCGTTCCATCGGTCGAGCGGCACCGTGCGGCTCACGAGCTGCCCGAGCCAGCCCCGGTCGGCGTTCGCGAGCGCAGCCGCTCCAGCCTCGTAGTGCCGGCGGTTGGCGTTCACCGAGCCGACCACCGACTCGTTCGACAGCACCATCGAACGGTTCAGCGCGCCCTCGTCGACCGAGATCTCCCGGCCTCCCGACGAGACGCCGGTGAGGCACACCACTCCGCCGGGGCCGACGTGCTCCATCGCGTCGAGCACCAAGCTGGACACGCCGGTGCACTCGATCACGACGTCCGGCTCGGCGACCGCGTCCTGGATCGCGCCGGTGTGGTAGTGGGCGCCGAGGGCGCGGACGAGATCGGGCTTCTTGCCAGTGCTCATCTGGTCGATGACGTGCACGTCCAGGCCGCGCTGCACCCCGATCAGCGCGGCGAGGAGCCCGATCGGGCCGGCACCGGTCACCACGGCGGTCGTCGGCTCCCAGTGAGCGCGGTTGCCGATCTTCTCGACCTGCTCCCACGCCTTGGCCACGACGCTCGTCGGCTCGAGCAGCACGCCGAGGAGCCCCAGCGAAGGATCGACCTTCACGACGAACTCCGGCGTGATGCGGTAGCGCTCGGAGAGGTAGCCGTCGTGCTGTTTGATCCCGCGCTCGGTGTACTTCCCGTTTCTGCAGAAGTCCCACTCCCCGACCGCGCAGTTGCCGCACGGCACGGGATCGGGCCGGCGCACGATACCCACCACGAGGTCGCCCTTCTCGACTGCATCCCCCTGAGGAGCCTCAAGCACCCTGCCGAGGGACTCGTGCCCCAGCACAAGACGCTCACGTCCCGGCGGCGGCCACCCGTACTGTCCCGAGAGGATCTCCGCGTCGGTGCCGCAGATCCCGACGCCGATCGTCTCGACCAGCACGGGTCCGTCAGACTCCGGGGGCTCCTCGACGTCGGAGAGCTCCGCCGAGTCCTTCTCGAGCGGTACGACCGTCAGTGCCTTCACGTGGCCCTGCCTTTCTCCCTCCGCGGGGTTGTCGAGTGATCCCCCACACCGCCGACGGCGAGCGGGCCGTCGGCGGCGAGCGGGCCGTCGGCCGCGGGCGGGCCGCCGCCTGTGCCTCCGCCCGGTTCTCCGCCGACATCGTGGTGGGGGCTGCGCGCATGACCGCCGCGCGCCGCCAAGCGCGCGCCGCCGGACACGCCCTTTCGCAGCGCACCGATCGCCCATCTCGCCGATCCGGGCGCCGGTCCCATCCGGGGCAACAACGACCTCGCCCGCGCCGTCGCCTCGAGCTCGGCGGGCATCGGCTCTTGGCCCGTGACGAGGAACGCGGTGTTGACGAGCGAGACGTGCGAGAACGCCTGAGGGAAGTTGCCCACCTGGCGTCCCGGCACGTGGTCGTACTCCTCGGCGAGCAGGCCGAGATCGTTCCTCAACGAGAGCAGACGTTCGAACATCGCCGTCGCGTCGTCCTTGCGCCCCATGAGGTACAGGCAGTCGGCGAGCCAGAACGAGCACGCAAGGAAGGCGCCTTCGCGGCCGTGAAGGCCGTCGACCGCACCCTGGTCGGTGGTCCGGTAACGGAGGACGAAGCCGTCTTCGACAAGCTCTCGCTCGATTGCCTCGATGGTGCCGACCATGCGGGGGTCGGTCGCCGGCAAGAACCCGACACGCGGGATCATGAGGAGGCTCGCGTCCAGCGCGTCGGAGCCGTAGTACTGGGTGAACGCTTGCTTCTCGGTGTCGAAGCCGTGCTCGTAGATCTCCCGGCGGATCTCGTCGCGCAGCGCGCGCCACTTGTCGACGGGGCCCTCGAGGTCGGGCCACTCCTCCATGGTCCGTACCGCCCGGTCCACCGCGACCCACGCCATCACCTTGGAGTGGGTGAAGTGGCGCCGCGGCCCGCGCACCTCCCACAGGCCGTCGTCGGGTTGGCGCCAGCCGTCCTCGAGGAACTCGACGAGCTTGGTCTGGAGGTCCCAGATCGCCCGGCTGTGGACCCCGTCGATGCGAGCGGCGGTGTAGAGGGCAGACATGACCTCGCCGTACACGTCGAGCTGGAACTGGCCGGCGGCCGCGTTCCCGACCCGGACCGGGCGCGACCCCTCGTAGCCGTCGAGCCAGCCGACCTCCCACTCGTCAAGTCGACGCTCCCCGCCGGCGCCGTACATGATCTGGAGCTTCGACACGTCGCCCGCGGTGGCGCGCAACAGCCAGTCGCGCCAGGCCATCGCCTCGGTGTGGTAGCCGCCGCGCATCAACGCCTCGAGGGTCAGCGTCGCGTCCCGGAGCCAGCAGTAGCGGTAGTCCCAGTTCCTCTCCCCACCGAGGGCCTCCGGGAGGGACGTCGTCGCCGCGGCGACGATCCCGCCCGTCGGCTCGTAGGTGAGCGCCTTCAGCGTGATCAACGAGCGCAGCACCGCGTCCCCGTAGGGTCCTTCGAAGCGGCAGGACGACGACCACATCTGCCACCAGGCCTCCGTCACCGCCACCGCGTAGTTGGCGTCCGCCGGCGCAGGCGGCGCCTCGTGCGAGGGGTACCAGGTCAGCAAGAAGGTCATCTGCTGCCCTTCGTGCAGGGTGAACTCCGAGACCGTCGTCATCCCCTCGCCCCGGGTCTCGGCTCTCGTCCACAGCGACACGGCGTTGGGTCCCGACGTCGCGGTGAGCAGGTGGTCCTGGCGCGTCACCCAGGGGACGGACTCGCCGTAGTCGAAGCGCACGGACAGCTGCATGCGGACCGGGACCGTGCCGCGGATGCACTCCACCACGCGCACGATCTGAGGACGCTGCTCGCGTATGGGCATGCAGTCGACGATCCGGACAGTCCCGTCCCCGGTGTCCATCTCGGTCTCGAGTACCAGCGTGTCGCCCCGGTACCGACGGCGCGTCGCGACGACGCTCTCGGGTGCGCCGGCGGGCGCGATCTTCCAGAAGCCGTTCTCCTCGGTACCGAGGAGGCGGGCGAAGCAGGCGGCGGAGTCGAAATGCGGCAGACAGAGCCAGTCGATCGACCCGTCGCGACCCACGAGCGCCATCGTGTGGAGATCTCCGATGACGGCGTAGTCTTCGATCCGCTGCGGCACGACCGTCATTCTTACCCGGGCAGCCGCACGCCGGCCCGCCGCTCCTTCGCCGGGCGCTCCTCGGCCACCCGTCGCTCAGCCACTCGTGCAGGCGCCGGTCGAGACCGACGCCGTCCGCCGCGTCGCCTGCACGATCCGCGCTCGCACTCCCGGAGATGCGAGGGCGTACCCGACGTGCGCGTAGGCGGTCGAACGCGAGAACACGACGCCGACGACCTGCCCGGCCGAATCGACGAGCGGGCCGCCGGAGTTGCCGGGCTCGACGTTGGCATCGATCTGATACACCCGGCGCGTCACTGTGCCGACGTTGTAGATGTTGCGGCCTTGCGCTGTGAGCTCGTCGGCCACCGCGGCCGGGTCGACGGTGAGCGGGCCGTTCTCGGGATAGCCAACCACCGCTGCCCTGGTGCCCGAGGGGACTGTGGCGGCGTCGAAGGTGAGTGGCGCGGCGAGCGGCGCCGCGGTGCGCAGGACCGCGAGGTCGTATGTCGGGTTGAAGTACACCACCGTCGCCGGGTACTGCTGCCCCCGGACCTCGACCGTGGTCGCCGCCTCGCCAGCCACCACATGCGCGTTCGTCAGCAGCGCGCCGGGACCGACGACGAACGCGGACCCCTCCTGCACGTACCCGCACGCCTGCCCGAGCACCTTCACCGTCGACGCGCCCGCCGTGCGCGCGATCCCCTGTGCCCACGCGGTGCTCGGCACCGAGACGTGGGCGGGCACCGGCTCGAGCTCGGAGAAGACCGGGGGGAACCCCGAACCGCCCAGGAACCCCTGGACGCGGGAGAAGACGGAGGGCAGTGGCGGCAACACCCCGTCGACCGCCCGCACCACGCTCGATCGCTCGATCGCCGAGCTCAGCCAGCCGTACGGGCTCTGGACGAGCTCGTTGGCGACCAACCAGATCCCGAAGAGGGCTGCGACGAGCGCGACCCCCACGCCGGCGGCGCTGTCGAGCGGGCCGAGCCGGATCCGCCGAGCGGCGATGTTCCCCCAGGTGCCGAGGAGCCGGCCGAGGATCCCGAAGATCATGCCGACGCCGACGACGAGCGCCAGCGCGACCGCGGCCTTCGCCGAGGGGGTGTGGACGGAGGGAGCGACCACGTCGGTGAGCAACGCGCCGAGGGTCACCCCGACGACGAAGCCCGCCAGCGTGAGCACCTGGATCAGG
>JAJZMN010000153.1 GCA_021850345.1 Actinomycetes bacterium
CGGGACAGCTGGTCCATCTCGGGGTGATCCAGGGCATGGGCTGGATGCCGCTCTTCGTGCTCGCGTTGCTCCGCCTGTCGTGGGTGGTGCTCGGCACCGGGCCGGCGCGAGAGGGTGACCGCTCAGGTGAAGGTGTTGCGGGACAAGCCGGTGCGTCGGCCGGTGCGTCGCGCGGAGACGGCGCGCACGCTGCGACGAGGCGTGCGTCGTCTCCGTGGCCCTGGGTCGCGCTGATCGCGCTGATCGTGGGTCTGGAGGCCCTCACCGGAGAGCCTCGGGCCATGGTCGAGACGGAGGTCGTGGGCGCGCTGGTCGCGGCGTGGGCCGTGTTGCGCCGCTATCCGCGCGTGCGGGTCGGACTGGCAGCGCGCGTCCGCCTCTCGGGGTACGTGGTGCTCGCCGGTCTCTGGGGGGTGGCCCTCGCCGCCGCGGAGCTCGCGCCGGGGTGGACGTTCATCAAGGCATCGCAGCGAGCGGTCGAAACCTTCCAATTCTTCGGTACCGGGTCCCTGCGCCCGTCGTGGTCACTGCTCCTCCTCGTCCCGGACCTCTTCGGCGGCGCAGGCCACTTCGGCTCGGCCCACTACTTCAACGGGTACAACCTTCCCGAGGTCACCGGGTACGCGGGCCTCCTCCCCCTGGGTGCCGCACTCGGCCTGCTCGTGCGGTCCTTCGGCCGGCGCCGTGCCGCGCGTGCGTCGGACTGGGGGATGTGGCTCGCGCTCGCAGCCCTCGGCCTCCTCCTCACGTGGGGCTCGTTCACGCCGCTCGGCCACGTCTGGGCGGTGGTCCCGTTGCTCGGGAAGACCCGCCTGCAGAGCCGCAACATCGAGATCGTCGACTTCGCGCTCGCCGTCCTGTTCGCGTTCTGGGTCGACGGCGCGATCAGCGCGCGAGCGCCGGCCGCCTCTGCCGGCGCCGACGTGCCCGCGGACCCCTTCGCCGCGGACACCTCGGCGCGCCGGGGCCCGCGGTGGCTCCCTGCTCGACCCGCCGAGTGGCTCCCTGCAGCTCCGGCGGCAGCGGCCATCGCGCTGTGTGCGATTACCCTCGCCGCACCACTTCCAGTCGAGGAGTGGCTGCACGCGACCCCCTCGGGCGCAGCGCTCGCCCGCGGGTTGTGGCCGTGGTTCCTTGCCCAGGCGGTCGTGGCAGCTGGGGTGATCGCGCTCATCGGCGGGTGGCGCCGGCTGGGAGTCTCGGCGCGTCGTCGTCTGCTCGTCGGCCTCGTGGTCGCGGACTTCGCCTTCTTCGCGCTCGCCACGTCGACAGGGGGGTCGTCGCCGACGGTGACGCTCCAGCCGACGCACGCCGCTGCCGCCGCGGTCCTCGGGACGAGAGGCCGGTTCGCCATCGTGGACACGACAGTGACCGACGTCGAGTCGTTGAGCGCGGTCGGGCAGCCGGACCTGAACGCCTTCACCCGGCTCCCCAGCGTGCAGGGGTACGGCTCGATCGTCTCCGACCGGTACGGTGCCGCGACCGGCTCCCACCGGCTCGACACGCTCAACCCCTGCGCGCTCGAGACCGGAAGGTTCGCGACGTTGCGCCTCTCGACCCTTCTCACCAGCCCCGGCGACCTCGTCGTCAGCGTCGGCTCCCACGTGCAACCGAGGGCGGGGTCGGGTCCGGCCCAGTCGTCCCACTGCCAGGGTGCGCCGCAGCCGGGAACCACCCGCCGGCGCGCGTTCTTCCTCGGCTGGCCGGTGGCCCTGCGTTCCGTGACACTCGTCTCGAGGAGCGCTCCGCCGCCTGCGGGTACGCCCGTGGTGAGCGTGGTCGGCCCGGACGGAGCGGTCCGCCAGCCGGCTCAGTCCGTTCGCCGAACGGACTACGGCTGGTCGGTCACCTTCGACAAGCCCGCGACGGGGGCAGGGATCGTCGTCGAAGGCCCCGCCCGCGAGATCGCCGACAGCTCCACCGTGCAGAGCGTGTCGGGTGGCCGCTGGATGCTCGACGGGAGATTCCAGGACGCCGTGGACACGTCCAGCTGGCGGTTCGTGGGCACGTTCGCCCACACGTTTGGCATCTTTCGAAGGACCGGGCGCATCCCCCCTCCGGTGTGGATCGCGACAGCGTCGCCCGGTTCGTCGGTCCGCCAGCTTTCCGCGCCCGACTGGGGCGGCGCGACCGATCGGGTCGTCGCGAGCCACGAGGTCACCGTCGTCTGGAGCGAGTCGTACCTCCCGGGCTGGCACGCCACACTCGCCCCGGCACCGGCTGCTGGTGGGGGAGGGGGGGCGAGTGTCGGACGAACACCGCGTGCGACTCGAACGCAGCCGCTCTCGCTCGCCGTTCACCGCCGTGGCCTGCTGCAGGCGGTCGAGGTGCCCCCGGGGGCATGGATCCTCACGTTCCACTACCGCCCGAGGCTGCTCACGCTCGGGTTCGCGGGATCCGCTCTGGCCGTTGCCGGGTTCCTCGTGCTCCTCGTCCTCCGCGTCGGGTCCTGGCGTTCCCGGCGCTCGCGCCGGTCGCGGCGGTCCACCCGCCGCTCCACGGGGTCCATCCCGGGCTCCCGGGTGCGGACCCGGCCGACCGCGCGCCGGCGCGGCTCCGACAACGGTGACCGGACCGTTCCGGGGCAGCGGCCAAACGAGCCGGTAGCGTGACCGCGGTGATCCGCGTGGGGGTCGTCGGCGCAGCGGGACGGATGGGCGGTGAGGTCTGCCGTGCAGTCGCAGCGGCGGAGGACCTCGTGCTCGCTGCGGTCGTCGACCCCGCCTTCGGTGCCCGGGACGGGCATGTGACAGGGGACCGATTCGGTGGCCTGGCCGGCACGTCGGCGGTCGTCTCGAGCGGGATCGAAGCACTCGGTGAGGCCGGCGTCGAGGTGGCGGTCGACTTCACGGTCGCCGAGGCCGCGCGCCGGACGCTTCCTTGGCTCGCCGAGCGAGGCATCCACGCCGTCGTGGGCACGACCGGGCTGGGGCCCGAGGACATCGCCGTCGTCTCCGAGGCGTTCTCGACCGGTGCCGCCAACGCAGTGATCGCCCCCAACTTCGCCATCGGCGCCGTCCTCCTCATGCGCTTCTGCGAGCTCTCGGCGCCGTTCATGGACGGCGTCGAGATCGTCGAGCTTCACCACGACCGCAAGCGCGACGCGCCGTCCGGCACGGCCCTGCGCACCGCGGCTCGGATCGCCGCCGCGCGGGAAGCCGCCGGCGCGGCGCCGCTCGGCGACCCGACCACGGAGCTGGTCCTCGACGGGGCACGTGGCGGTGCGGGACCGGGCGGCGTGCGCCTCCACTCGGTGCGACTGCCGGGTCTCGTCGCGCATCAAGAGGTGATCTTCGGAGCCCTCGGCCAATCCCTCACGATTCGCCACGACTCCTACGACCGTCGTTCGTTCATGCCCGGTGTGCTGCTCGCCGTCCGGCGGGTGTCCGAGCTCGCCGGCCTCACCGTCGGGCTCGACGCGCTCCTGGGCGTATGAGCTCGTGGCGGCGCCGCGTGCGCTGCGCCGTCGGTGACGGCGTGCACGGCTTGCACGACTTGGACGCGGGGCCGGGCATGACGGCTTGCACGGCTTGCACGTCTTGGACGCGGGGCCGGGCATGACGGCGTGCACGGCTTGGACGACTTGGACGACTTGGACGACTTGGACGCGGGGGCGGGCGTGACGGCCGAGGGCGACCGCGGCACTCGAGCGCGCATCGTCGAAGCCGCGTACGAGTGCGTCGCGCGATGGGGCTTCTCCAAGACGACGGTCGAAGATGCCGCCCACGAGGCGGGCGTCTCTCGCGCCACGCTCTACCGGTACTTCCCCGGCGGGCGCGACGAGCTCTTCTCGGCGGTTGTCGCCTGGGAGAACGCCCGCTTCTTCTCCCGCCTCTACGCGGAGGTGCGTGGGGCGGCGACGCTCGAGGACGTGATGGAGCTGGGGCTCGTCTTCGCGCACCGAGACATCCGGGACCATGAGGTGCTCCAGCGGGTGCTCGAGACCGAGCCCCATCTCCTGCTATCGAAGCTGACGGTGGAGGCTGAAGGAACCCAGAGGATGATCGCGGCCTTCCTCGAGCCCTACCTCGCCCGCGAGCGGCTGGCTCCCGGTGTCGACGTGGCCGAGGCCGCGGATTTCCTTGCACGGATGGCGCTGTCGTACATCTCGGCACCGGGTCGGTGGGACCTCACCGACCGGGCGCAGGTCGCGCGGCTCGTCTGCGGCGAACTGCTGGGAGGCGTCCTCCTGCCGCCGTCGGACGGGTGAGGCAAATCACCCGCGCACGCCAGGTGATGCATGCACCGGCGTTGGTTGACGATGAGACGCTCGGTTGACGATGAGACACTCGACGGCTTACTGTTTCACGATGCGGTCCTCGTTGTGGACCTCTGAGCGCTGGCATGCCGGCGGGGAGCCGCTTCGCCCCCTCGTGCGCCATCTGGGTATGGACGACCGAAGCTCCTCGCGGGTGCGGATCGTCGACGCGGCGCTGCGGTGCATCGCCCGCTGCGGGCTCCACAAGACGACCGTTGACGAGGTGGCGAGGGAG
>JAJZMN010000207.1 GCA_021850345.1 Actinomycetes bacterium
GCAGCATCGCCGCTCACCGCAACCCCTGAGGAAGAAAAAGACAGAGGACGAGCCGTCCAGCCGGTGCCCTTGCGCGGGGCGGCTTCGAGGATCGCGGCGAACATGAAGGCGAGCCTCGCCGTGCCCACCGCGACCAGCGTGCGCACGGTGCCGGCGAAGCTTCTCGAGGTCAACCGAAAGGTCCTCAACAACCAGCTGGCGCGCACGACGGGGGCGAAGGTCAGCTTCACCCACCTCATCGGGTACGCCGTGGTGCGGGCGCTCAGCGCCGTGCCGGCGCTCAACTCGACCTACGTAGAGGAGCAGGGCCCCGACGGCCGCGTCGTCCCGGGTGTGATCCGCCATGCCCACGTCGGGCTGGGTCTGGCCGTCGACGTCGAGCGGCCTGATGGCTCGCGCACCCTGATGGTCCCCTGCGTGAAGGAAGCGGACACCCTCGACTTCAGGGCGTTCGTCCTCGCCTACGAGGAGCTGGTCCGCAAGGTCCACTCCGGGAAGGCGAGCCCGGACGATTTCGCCGGCGTGACCGTGAGCCTCACCAACCCCGGCACGCTCGGCACCGCGCAGTCCGTTCCCCGGCTCATGCCCGGCCAGGGAGTGATCGTCGGGGTGGGGGCGATCTCCAACCCGGCCGGTTTCGAGGCGACCGACCCACAGGTCCTCGCCGAGCTGGGCGTGGGCCGCGTCGTGACGCTCACCTCGACGTACGACCACCGGATCATCCAGGGCGCGGAGTCCGGGCTTTTCCTCGCATACATCGCAGAGTGCCTCATGGGGGGCCACGGCTTCTACGACGACGTGTTCGAGTCCATGGCGGTCCCCTACAAGGCGGTCCGGTGGCACCCGGACCGATCGGCGACCGACGACCGGGAGCAGGAGCGCCTCCTCAAGCAGGTCCACGTCCAGACCCTCATCAACATGTACCGGGTCCGTGGACATCTGATCGCCCACCTCGACCCCCTCGACGCCGAGCCGCCGAGGATCCATCCCGAGCTCGACCCTCTCACCTACGGCCTCACCATCTGGGACCTCCCACGGCGGTTCGTCGCGGACGGGCTCGCCGGACGCGAGTGGGCCACGCTCGACGAGATCCTTCACATCCTGCGTGACGCCTACTGCCGGACGCTCGGCATCGAGTACATGCACATCCAGGACCCCGCCCAGAAGCGGTGGATCCAAGAGCACGTGGAGGGTGTCGACCGGTCGATGAGCCCTCAGGAGCAGCGCCACATCCTCGACCGGCTGAATGCCGCCGAGGTCTTCGAGCGGTTCTTGCACTCCCGCTACGTCGGGCAGAAGCGCTTCGGGCTCGAAGGCTCGGAGTCGCTCATCGTCGTGCTCGACACCCTGCTCGACGATGCCGCCCGAACCGGCGTCGTCGAAGCGGTGATGGGCATGGCGCACCGGGGCCGGCTCAACGTGCTGGCCAACATCGTAGGCAAGTCCTACCGGGAGATCTTCGAGGAATTCGAGGGCAACCTCGATCCCGAGTCAGTCCAGGGGTCCGGGGACGTGAAGTACCACAAGGGCGCTACCGGGAAATTCACCGGGCCTTCCGGGGTCGAGCTCGCCGTGACGATGGCGTCCAATCCCTCGCATCTCGAAGCGGTGGACCCCGTCGTGGAGGGAATGGCGCGCGCCAAGCAGGACCACTACCTCTCGCCGACGGACGGCACGCCCTCGGGGCTCGCTGCCCAGGGAACGATCCAGTTCCCCATCCTGCCGGTGCTCGTCCACGGGGACGCGGCCTTTGCCGGACAGGGTGTCGTGGCGGAGACGCTGAACCTCTCGGCACTCTCCGGCTACCGTGTCGGCGGCAGCGTGCACGTCGTCGTGAACAACCAGCTCGGGTTCACCACCGCGCCGGGTGCCGCCCGGAGCTCCGTCTATCCGACCGACGTCGCCAAGATGGTGCAGGCGCCGATCTTCCATGTGAACGGCGACGATCCGGAGGCCTGCGTGCGCGCGGCACGACTCGCGTTCGCCTTCCGACAGGAATTCCACAAAGATGTCGTGATCGACCTCGTCAGCTACCGGCGTCACGGGCACAACGAGGGGGACGATCCCAGCTACACCCAGCCCCTCATGTACCAGCGCATCGACGCCAAGCGGTCCGTGCGCAAGCTCTACACCGAGACCCTCGTCCGCCGTGGCGACATCACCCTCGAGGAAGCCGAGGAGGCGCTGGACGCGTTCAACGCGCAGCTCCAGGCGGTGCTCGACGAGGTGCGCGCCGCGCCGCCGGCCGCCAAGCAACTGGTGACCGAGGCAGAGGTCACGGGCGGAGACGCAGGGCCCGAGGTCCCAGCCATCGAGACGGGCGTCGCGCAACCGCTCCTTGTCGAGCTCGCCCACCGGACGACGATGGTCCCCGAGGGCTTCACGCTCCATCCCAAGCTGGTCCGGCAGTTCGCCCAGCGCGGTGAGCTGGTCGCGTCCGGACAGGTCGACTGGCCGCTCGCCGAGCAGCTCGCGCTCGGTTCGCTGCTCGTGCAAGGGGTCGATGTCCGGCTCACCGGCCAAGACACGCGGCGCGGGACGTTCAGCCAGCGCCACTCGGTCCTCGTCGACTACCACAACGGTCACGAGTTCGTGCCGCTCACCCACCTCGGCGACCTGGCCGACACCGAGAATGGGCGTCCGGGACGCTTCACCGTGCGCGACTCCCTCCTGTCGGAGTACGCGGCGGTCGGCTTCGAGTACGGATACTCGGTGGAGGCGCCGGACGCGCTCGTGGCTTGGGAAGCCCAGTTCGGGGACTTCGTCAACGGTGCGAGCATCATCATCGACAATTTCTTGGTGGCGGCTGAGGACAAGTGGGGTCAGCACGCCGGGCTCGTGCTGCTCCTGCCGCACGGCTACGAAGGTCAGGGGCCCGAGCACTCCTCCGCCCGTATCGAACGCTTCCTGACGCTCTCGGCGCGCGGCAACCTGCGGATCGCGGTGCCGTCGACGGCCGCGCAGTACTTTCACCTCCTTCGCGCGCAGCCCATGCGCATGCCTGCGACGCCGCTCGTGGTGATCACGCCCAAGTCGATGCTGCGTGCGACCCGGTCGAGATCGCCGATCGAAGCCCTCGCGTCGGGCTCCTTTGCCGAGGTGCTCGACGACCCCGCCGTCGACGACCCCGCCGAGGTGCGCCGCATCGTGTTGTGCAGCGGGAAGGCCGCCCATGAGGCGATGCAGCGACGAGACGAGCGACTCGGTGGCGGAGGACCCTCGCCGGTCGTGCCGTCGACGGAGGTCTCGCCGCATCCGGCCCGGGCCGTCGCGGTCGTGCGCGTGGAGCAGCTCTACCCGTGGCCCGAGCGGCGGATCGCCGAGGTGCTCGCCCACTACCCCGAGGCGAGCGAGGTGGTGTGGCTCCAGGAGGAGCCGGAGAACATGGGAGCATGGTCCTTCGTGCACGCGAGGCTGCACAGGATCCTCCGGGACCGCTACACGCTCCTGCACGTGACCCGCCCCGAGTCGGCGAGCCCGGCGACGGGGAGCAGCACTCTGCACCAGCTCGAACAAGCCTCGCTCCTCGACCGTGCGATCGGCTGACCCCGCGACGCGCATGGCCGTCGGCACGTGACCGCCGTGCCCGGCAGGGACGTGGTCGTGGTCGACGGGTCCAATCTCGCCACGGAGGGCCGGACCACGCCGAGCCTGCGGCAGCTCGACGAGGCGGTCCGCGCCTACGCGGAAGAAGACCCGAGCGCGGAAATTGTCGTCGTCGTGGACGCGTCGTTCGAGCATCGCGTGGACCCCTCCGAGCGACAGCAGCTCATCGATGCCGAGTTGCACGGCGAGGTCGTCTCACCGCCTGCAGGGGCGATCGGACGCGGGGACGCGTTCGTCCTCCGGATCGCGGAGCGCACCGGTGCCCGCGTGCTGTCGAACGACTCCTTCCAGGAGTTCCACGGCGAACATCCCTGGCTCTTCGACGAGGGACGGCTCATCGGCGGAAAGCCCGTGCCCGGCATCGGTTGGATCTTTACGCCAAGGGTCCCGGTGCGTGGCCCGAAGAGCCGGCAGGCCACCGGGAAGGCGAAGCGCAAGGAGTCACAGGGCCTCTCGGCACCTGTGAAGGCGGCAGAGCTCGCAAAGGCGGCGAAGAAGCTCGCCGCGCGCAAGGCCCCCCCGGCGCTCCTCGCGGACGGAACGAAGCCGAAGGTTGGCGATGTGTGGCCTGCCGGGGGGGCCTCGGACGGGCACGCAGATGTGCGGGCGCAGAAGAAGCCGAAGGAGAAGACGGCGGCGAAGAAGTCCGCGGCCACGAAAGTGGTTGGAGCGTGCGAAGCGGGGCTCGACAAGGAAGCTGCCGCAAAGAAAGCTGCCGCTACCGAAGCTGCCGCCCGGAAGAGGGCGTCAACCAAGAAGGAGAGCGTCGCCAAGAAGGAAGGTGAGGAGACCCCTGCAGAGAAGGCAGGAGTCGAGAGCACGCCTGCGAAGGAGGGGGTCGCACGGAAGAGACCCACGGCGAAGAGACCCACAGCGAAGAAGGC
>JAJZMN010000130.1 GCA_021850345.1 Actinomycetes bacterium
CCATCGCGAAAGTCCAGGTCAAGTGGTGTGTGGAAGGCTTGGCCCAAATCGCGTGGAAGGTCGGGGAGGGACGTCTCAGGCGGGGCCACTGACCAGGGCCGATGACTTTCGTAACCACCTCGCTGGCTGGCGGGGCTGGCTCGGCTCTCGGCTGGCGGGGCTCTCGGCTGGCTCGGCTCTCGGCTGGCGGGGAGCTGAGTCCGCTACTCGGGGCCTTGCGGTCCTCGTTCGCTCATCTCCCGACGGTGAGAAGCCGCCGGGGCTGTGCGATCAGCATTGTGTCGAGCTGCTCCTGGGTCACGCCCGCGTCGCGCAGCATGGGGACGATCGACACGAGCAGGTGGTCGTAGCCGAGCCCGCCGAAGCGATGAAGGTGGCGCTTGAACGCGACATCCTGTGAGAGGACGATGCTTCCGTGCAGACCACGACGGCACAGTTCGACGACATCCGCGACGCGCTGACTGTCGTGTGGCTCCCACGTCTTCCAGTTGTCCCAGTACCACTCGGTGCCGAACGTGTCGTAGCCGACCACGCACCCCTCACCGATCAAGCGCGCGGCGTAATCGACGTCGCGGGCCTCGTCGAGATGGCCGCAGATGACTCGATCGGGGGGCAGTCCCTCCCGCGTGAGCACGCGAAGAACCTTGAAGCCGGGCTCGAAGGCTTCGTGCGATGACGCCCCCGGCGCGACGGAGTGGGAGAGGTGGACACTCACGCTCACACCCGTCTCGATCGCCGCGATCGCGGACGCGACGAGGCTCTTCTCCTCCCGCTTGGTCAGATCCGGGGAGGTTCCGACCTCTCCGATGATCCCGGCACGGACCGTCGTGCCACCGATCCCCTCTCTGATGTCTCGGATCAGGCCCCCGGCAACCTCGTCGACGGAAAGGTCGTCGAACCACGCCGGGATCATCGAGTCGACGAAGTAGCCGCACCCCATGATGATGAGGACACCACTCTTGCGGGAGATCTCCGCCACACCCTCAGGGTCCGGGCTGAACCCGACGGTGCTCGCCTCCACAGCGGTCCCGCCGCCGGCCGCACGGAGCAACGCGAGCTCCTCTGCAGTGCCATCCCGCCGGGTGAGCTGCACGTTCGCACGGTTCGCCAACGGGTGGCGCCAGAGCTTGCCCAGAATCTCCATCGTGACCGGTGCATCGCGAAGCCGGGCTCCCTCGGGACCTGGCAGCGGCTCGAGCAGCGAGGGGGTGTCGACGTCGTCGTGCAGGATGTGCTCGTGCATCATCACGATGCCGAGCTCGTCAGCTGGCACTTCACCAGTGGCTGCAATCGCGACGTCACTCACGCGTCCTCCTCACCGCCGTCTCCTCCTGTCTGGTCGTCTCGTCGCTGGGACATCGCAGGGTTCAGCCAGCCCGGGTTGACGAAACGACGCCACACGCGTTTGCAATGGGCGGGGGAACGACGCGGCAGCGGCCGACCAAGTGGGCACTACCGCCGGAACCCAGGACCGGCCGGGGTCACGACAGCGCCCTACCCCAACCGGCCGCTCCGGTCGCCTCTACCGCTTGGTGAAGTACCACGTCTGGGGCATGTAGTTCGCGTACGCGTTCAGGTGCTTCCACCCGGACAGTGTCTTCTTCACGACCGCGACCGACCAGTCGGACAGGGGCCACCACAGGGAAGGGACGTCCTTGGACAGGTACGACTCGACCGCGTACAGAGGCTTGGTTCCCGACTTCGTCTCCGCCGCTGTGATCAACTTCTGGGCCTTGGCTGTGAAGTAGCCGCCCGCCCAGTAGTTGCCCTTCCCGAACTCGTCCTCGCCCACGGGGAGGAGCTCGTACTGCCCGTAGTTCCAGAACCAGCCGGCGAGCCCGGCGATCCCCCACTTACACGGTGATGTCGGGCAGACGCCCGCGATCGAGAAGATCGTTGTGGTGGTCTGGCCGTCGAGCCTGAGATCGATGCCAACCTTCGACGCGGCAGCGGCAAACCCGGAGACTTGGACAGAGAAGGCTGTTGTGCCGGTCTGGTAGATGAAGAGGAATGTGAGCTTCCTCCCCTTCGGGATGCCCTTGCCGCAGTCCGAGGTCGCCGTTCCCGGTCGCTCGCAGAAGAGGTACCCACCGGAACCCTTGACCCAGCCGTGCGAGGCAAGCAGGCGGGCGGCAGCGGTGGGGTCGTAGGGATAGGGATCCTTCCTGATCGCGGGCGCGACGTACTTCGAACCGGGATAGTCCGCTACCGGGCCGTAGTCGGGAAGGCCGTACCCACCTATCGTGCTCTGGATGAGGAGCTTCTCTGTGATGAGATGCTGCAACGCCTGCCGGATGTAGAGCTGGCGCGCGAGTGGCGCCCATGTCTTGGAGGTGTAGCTGAACCACAGCACCTCGTTGTAGAAGATCGGCCACGACTCGATCGAGTAGCCATGGTTCTTGAAGTACGGCACCTGGGAGAGGTCGCCGAAGGGCACGTAGCCGAAGGTGAGCTTCCCCGATCGGAGCGCGTTGAGCTCGGAGGTGCCTGTTGTGAAGCTGTAGACGCTGTACGCCGCGAGATGCGGCTTTGTCGGTCCTGAGTAGTGGGCGTTGCGCGCGAAGGTCGCCGCGTGGGTGACGGCGTCGTACGTCTTCAGGATGAACGGACCGTCAGCCACCTTCCACATCGGGTTCGTGGTGTAGGTGTTCCTGTCCGCCGCCTGCTTGAACACGAATGTGAACACCGCCTTCGCACGCGCCGCAGTCGACGAGTTCGCGAGGCTCCCGGTGGCTGTGAGCGACGTCTTGTCCCACGCCTGCACCGGGATCGGGTAGATCCATCCGAGCTGGTTTCCCGTGTACCACAGCGGGTTGTACGCCTTCTTCAAATGGAGGACGAAGGTATAGGCGTTCGGGTACGCGATGCTCGAGATGTTGTCCGGCATCAGCCCGGGCAGGTAGTTCCCGATCTGCGACTTCCCCACCTGGAACAGCTCGAAGAAGAACTTCACGTCCTTGGATGTGACTGGAGATCCTGTCGACCACTTGAAGGTCTTCTTCATGTGGACGGTGACGGTCTCGTCACCGTTGGACCAGACGGGCCGTTTGGCGATCGAAAGGCGGTAGTTGATCCCGGTCTTCGAGCCGTTGCCGAACCAGATGAGCGGCAGGTAGGTGTCGTCCTCGATGTTCGTCTGGTACGCGGCGTAGGCCAGCTGGCTCTCGATGGGGATGATCCATGTGAAGACCTCGCCGGGAAGCAGCGAGAAGCTGGCGGTCCCGCCTGTCACGATCTTCGACGCCACCGCGTGCTTCTGGCTCGCCGCGGCCGTCGCGATCGACGTCCCCGCTCCGATGCCCGCCCCGAGGGCCGTCAGGAGGAGCGCCGCGCACGCGGACGCGGCGCCCCATCGACTCGCCAGCCGAAGGCGTCGCACGGCGTTGCCGCGGGACGCAGCGGCAGCATCGATCGTGAACATGAGGCGACACTCCCTCGATCGGCGCGATCCGGACGACGGCCCGATTCACGGCGCCAACGGCAGCTGGCTGTGGAGCGACGCATCGGGTCGTAGGTGGCGCGGATGGTAGGCCGTGTGTCGCGCGACTGTCAAAGCTGGGTCATCGTCTTCGCGGTACGTCGCGAGCCGCCTCCCGGAGAACGAGCGTCGAGCTCGACCGGGTGCGACGAGCGACGTGACCCCTCCTGGTCGATGAGCTGCTCGCGTCGCCGGGCTTGGCCGCCGATCTCACCGCCACCGTGAAGGCTCGGCTCGCACGCGCGCGCGCCGACGTCCGGTCCAGGCCCTGAGCGCGCGGCGCCCACCTCGCGGGCAGGCTGGTACCGTCGGGCGTGCTCTCCGCTGCGCGGCGATCGAGGTCGACGGTGGCCGTCCGCCGGAGAGGCGCCGACCGGAGACGGTGAGCGAGCGACCGCCATGAGCGAGGCATTCGGCGCCCCCGGCATCCCGCCCACGTGGACCTCGAGCGCGAAGGACGTGGTGACGCGGGCCCTCGGTCCGGCCCGCCTCTGGGCGACGATCGGTCAGGGCATCGTCAACGAGGTCTACTGGCCCACCACGGGTCAGCCGCAGCTGCGCGACCTCGGCTTCATCGTCGCCGGAGACGGCTTCTGGGCGGAGGTGAAGCGCGTCGGCCGCTACGACGTGACGACTCCCGAGCCGTACGTCCCGCTGCCGACGATCGTGCACGAGGGTGACCGCTACCGCCTGACCCTCGAGGTGCTGGCCGACCACCTGCGCGACGTGCTCCTCGTGTCGTACCAGCTCGAGGGGGAGGGTGTGGCCCTCTATCCCCTCCTCGCGCCACGCCTGTCGGCGAGCGGCGCCGCCAACACCGCCTGGGTCGCCGACGGGCTCTACGCCGAGGGCCGCTCCCAGAGCCTCTGCCTGCTCGCCGACGCCGGCTTCACGCGCGCCAGCGCGGGCTACGTCGGTGCATCCGACGGCTGGCAGGACTTCGCCGCGAACGGGAGGATGAC
>JAJZMN010000262.1 GCA_021850345.1 Actinomycetes bacterium
GGTGCCAGGCCGGGGTCCTCGACCACCGCGACGGCCACGGCGCCGACCTGGCGGAGAAGACTGCAGTTGCCGCAGGGGTCCCTCCCCGGGCTCGGCGCGGCGGCCCCCGCCCTCGACGGCGGGAGGGGGCGGAGGTCGGCGGGCGTACGGGACCCCCGCCGACCGGCCTCCCAGGATCGGTGCGTGAGCTACTTGACCTCGACGGACGCGCCGGCACCCTCGAGGGCGGCACGCGCCTTTTCGGCGTCGTCCTTGTTGACGCGCTCGAGAACCGGCTTCGGGGCCCCGTCCACGAGGTCCTTCGCCTCCTTGAGCCCGAGGCTGGTGAGCGCCCGCACCTCCTTGATGACCTGGATCTTCTTTTCGCCGGCAGCCGTGAGGATCACGTCGAATTCCGTCTTCTCCTCTTCTGTGGCCGCCTCGGCCGCCCCGCCCGCGCCTGCTGCGGGCGCGGCGGCGACGGCGACGGGCGCCGCCGCGGTGACGCCAAACTTCTCTTCGAAATCCTTCAGCAGCTCACTCAGCTCGATCACCGAGAGCTCGGCGATGCCGTCGAGGATCTGCTCCTTGGTCAGGGAACCTGCCATCTCTTGTGTTCCTTTCTTCTTTGATCTCTTCGAATCTTCTTTGATCTCTGCGAATTTCCCGGGTGTGTGGCGTTCCGCGTGGGCCTACGTGCCTTCCGTCGGCTCGTCTTCGGACTCCCCGACACCCGGGGCCGTGGCCTCTGGCTCCGCCTCCGGGGCCGCGGCCTCTGGCTCCGCCTCCGGGGCCGCGGCCTCTGGCTCCGCCTCCGGGGCCGTGGCCTCTGGCTCCGCGGCGGACTCGCCGTCGGCGGGTGCACCGCCGCGCTCGTCGACGAGTGCCTTCAGCCCGTAGGCGAGATTGCGCGGGAGCGCCTGGAGGAGCGAGGCCAGCTGCGCGAGCGGGGCCTGCAGGGCCCCCGCGAACCGGGCCAACAGGACGTCGCGCGAGGGCAGGTCGGCGAGCGCCGCCAGCTGCGCCGGGGACAGGACGGTGCCGTCCAGCAACCCGCCCTTCACCACGAGGCGGGCGTTGGTCCGCGAGAAGTCCCGCAGCGCTTTGGCCACCGCGCTCACGTCACCATGGACGAAGGCGATCGCCGTCGGGCCTACGAGCAGGTCCTCGAGCGGAGCATGCGGCCCCCCGTCGATCGCCAGCTTCACGAGCGTGTTCTTGAAGACCTTGTAGTCGCCGCCGACCGCCGTCAGGCTCTTCCGCAGGTTGGCCAGGTCCCCCACGGTCAGGCCGCGGTACTCGGTGACCACCGCAGCCTGAGCATCGTCGAGGCGCGTACGCACCTCGTCGACGACGGCGACCTTCTCGCTCCTCGGATTGTCCATCGCTCCTCCACCGTTCAGGCAGTGGTGCCGAATGGCCTCGGTGAGCGACGGAGCGGGCTGTGCCCGGAACGCGTCGCCTCGTCAGGCGGACCCGGAGGGTCCCTTCCGCGCCCGGGGGCGCACCGGAGGTCTACGGCGACCGGAAACTCGTTGCCCGCACCGGGCGGGCTGTCGGCGACAGGGTATCAGGCGGTGGCCGCCAGCTCCTCTTCGACCTCGCGGGACCGGGCAGGGTCGATGTGCACCCCGGGCCCCATCGTCGACGAGAGGCTCACCGCGAGCAGGTAACGGCCCTTGGCGGCCGCGGGCTTGGCGCGCACCAGCTCCTCGATGACGGCGTGCACGTTCGCAGCCAGGTCCGCCTTGGCGAACGAGACCTTCCCGACCGGCAGGTGGATGTTCCCGACCTTGTCCGTGCGGTACTCGACCCGGCCGCCCTTGAACTCGGTGACCGCCCGGGCGACGTCGGTCGTCACCGTGCCCGTCTTCGGGTTGGGCATCAGGCCGCGGGGGCCCAGGACCCGGCCGAGCGTCCCGACCTGACCCATGAGGTCAGGGGTCGCGATCGCCACGTCGAAATCCAAGAAGCCCTGATCCCGCACGCGAGCGACGAGGTCGTCGGCCCCGACCACGTCGGCGCCTGCCGCACGTGCCTCGGCCGCGGGCTCACCGGCGGCGAAGACCGCGACCCTCACGGCCTTGCCGGTGCCCGAGGGCAGGCTGAGCGTCCCTCGCACGATCTGGTCCGCCTTGCGCGGGTCAACCCCGAGGCGGACGGCCAGCTCAACGGTCTCGTCGAACTTGGCGGACGCCATGGACTTGACGAGGTCGATCGCGTCGCCGACGCCGTAGAGGGCCTCGCGGTCGAATCGTCCGCTGAGCGACCGGTAGCGCTTGCCGTGCTGACTCATCGATGTCCTCCGTCTCGTGTGCCGCTCACCCGGCGACCGCGATGCCCATCGACCGGGCGGTGCCTGCGACCTGCTTCTTCGCCGCGTCGAGGTCGTCGGTGTTGAGGTCCACCATCTTCACGCGGGCGATCTCCGCGAGCTGATCGTCGGTGATCGTGCCGGCCTGCGAGCGTCCCGACGTCGCCGACCCCTTCTCGAGCCCGGCGGCCTGACGGAGCAGCACCGGGGTCGGCGTCGTCTTGAGGACGAAGCTGAACGACCGGTCCTCGTAGATCGTGATCTCGACGGGCACCACGGTTCCACGCATCGACTCGGTGGCCGCGTTGTACTGCTTGCAGAATTCCATCGTCTGGACGCCGTGCGGCCCGAGGGCGGTGCCGACGGGGGGCGCGGGCGTCGCCTGGCCGGCCTGGAGCTGGATCTTGACCACGGCGAGGACGCGCTTACGGGGGGGCATTCGGGGTTCTCCTTCGAGGCGTTAGAGCTTTGCGACCTGGCTGAACTCGAGCTCGACGGGCGTCTCGCGCCCGAAGATGTTCACCAGGACCTTCAGCTTCAGCTGGTCTTCGTTGATCTCGGCGATCTGGCCGGAGAAGTCCGCGAACGGTCCCTCCTTCACCCGCACGGTCTCGTTCACCTCGTACTCGAGCTTCGGGCGGCGCTGCTTCGTGGGCGCCTGGACGCCCTCGGGCTTCACCTGGAGAATGTTCTCGACCTCCCGGCGCGACAGTGGCGTCGGCTTGGTCCCCGGACCGACGAAGCCGGTGACGCCCGGGGTGTTGCGGATCGCTCCCCAGGTGTCGTCGTCCAGATCGCTCCTGACGAGGAGGTAGCCGGGGAACACCTTCTTCTGGACGTTGACCCGCTTGCCGTTCTTGACCTCCACGACGTCCTCCATCGGGATGACGACCTCGTACACGCGGTCTTCCATCCCGCGCGACGCGATCACGTTCTTCAGGTTGGAGGTGACTTTGTTCTCGTAGCCCGAGTACGTGTGCACGACGTACCAGCGTCCGGGCCGGTCGTAGGGGCTCGGGACGTAGGCCTCCTCGCCCTCCTCGTCCTCCTCCTCGTCGTCGTCCTCTGCGCCCCCGTCCTCTGCACCCTCCCCGCCTTGTGATTCCTCGGCGGGGACGGGCTCTTCGGGGGCGGCGGCTTCGTCGCGCACGATGTCCGCTGCCTCGGCACCGGTGGCGGCATCGCCGTCGGTGTCGGGAATCCGCTCTTCGGCGTCTTCGGGGAGCTCGGTGTCGAGTGTCACGTGCTGGCCGCTCACTTTTGGAACATGAAGAACACGCCCTTGCCGAAGGCGAGGTTCAAGAGGAAGATCAGCGCGATCATGATCACGAGGGTGAAGAACACCACCATCGAGTAGTTGACCATCTCCACCCGGGTCGGCCAGGCGACCTGGCGCAGTTCGTCACGGATCTCCCGGGCGAACCGCACTGGGGAGGTCCGGTTCCTGACTGGCTTCGCCTCGCGCCGAGCGGGTGCGACGTCGCCGATCTCGAAGGCATCGGTCTCCAGCTCCGCGCCATCGGTCCCTGTCCGGCCTCGCCGTTCCATCATGCGCTTGGTCTCGCGGTTCACTGCCTCGCTCCGGCTGTCGATCGTCTTGCGGGAGTCTCTCCGTCCCCGTGAAGCTCCCAGCAGGGCAGGAGGGACTCGAACCCCCAACCGCCGGTTTTGGAGACCGGTGCTCTACCAGTTGAGCTACTGCCCTCTGTCACCGCGGTTTGCGTCCCGGGTCGGCCCCGGCCACCGGGGCCGGCGACCGTCGGACCTCGGGGGCAGCCCACGACGTTACCACCCCAGGCCAGGGGCGGATCAGCGGGTCTCCTTGTGCAGGGTGTGCCGTCGGTCCCAGCGGCAGTGCTTCTGCATCTCGATCCGCTCGCGGTCGTTCAGCTTGTTCTTCGTCGTGATGTAGTTCCGCCGCTTGCAGACCTCGCAGGCGAGCGTCACCTGCACGCGCTTCTCGTTCTTCGCCATCGGGGTACCTCTCTCGTGCTCGACCTGGACGTTTCGGTCCGTAGCGGCGGCGGGACTCGAACCCGCGACAACACGATTATGAGCCGTGTGCTCTGACCAACTGAGCTACGCCGCCGGGGAGCCCCCTGTCGGAATCGAACCGACGACACCAGCCTTACC
>JAJZMN010000115.1 GCA_021850345.1 Actinomycetes bacterium
CGATCTCACGGCGAAGAGACCCACGGCGAAGAAGGCCCCGGCCGACAAGCTTCCAGCCAAGGAGGCCACGGGGACTGTGGCCGAGAAGGTCGCCCCGACGAAGGCCGCTGCTCCGAAGAAGGCTGCCCCGGCGAAGGCCGCGCCGGCGAAGGCCGCGCCGGCGAAGGCCGCCGCTCCGAAGAAGGCCGTTCCGACGAAGCCCGCCCCGGCGAAGGCCGCTGCTCCGAAGAAGGCTGCCCCAGCGAAGGTCACCGCTCCGAAGAAGGCCGCGGCGAAGGCCGCTGCTCCGAAGACGGCGCCCCCGGCGAAAGCAGTGCCGAAGAGGGCCACTGCGAAGAAGGTCACGGCGAAGAAGGCTGTGGTGCCGGCTACAGGTGCGGTGCCGCACCCAGCTCCGAGGGACGGCACCGCCGTCGCGGAGTCAGCGCGCGCGACCGCCGCGAACGACCCGGCCGTCCAGGAGGCGATCGGGCAGGCGCTTGCCGAGGTGACCGCGCCCGTGGTCGAGGCACCAGGCAACGGCCGAAAGCAACGAGGGGCGGAGAAGCGCGGGAAGCAGGACGGCAAGGGCGGACGGCATCGCCGCCGGCGGCCCGCAGCGCCGCTTCCGGCGGTCAACGAACCGCTCGCGTTCATCACCTTCGTCGCCACCTATCCGCTCGACAGCGAGCTCGAGGGGGAGGTGGTGTCGTTCACGTCGCACGGGGCGATGGTGGACGTCGACCTCCCCGACGGCGGGGTGCTGCACTCGTACATCCCCTTGGCCGCAATGGGCGATCCGCCGCCCACCAAGGCGAGGCAGGTGCTCAAGCGGGGCGAGCGACGGACCTTCATCCTCGTCGCGCTCGACCCGCCCCGGCGTGTCGCCGAGCTCGCACTCCCCGAATTCGTCGCGGCCCACTCCAGCTCGGCCGTTTGACAGTCCGGCCGTTTGACAGTCCGGCCGTTTGACAGTCCGGCCGTTGACCCGCCGAGAAACGCCGCGCGCCCCCTCGTTGGTAGCGTCGTCCCGATGCGACCTGAGGACGTCCTGCCACACCGTCACCCGTTCCTGTTCGTGAGCGAGGTGGTCTCGGTCGAGCCGGGGCGATATGCAGCAGGGCGGTGGCACCTCACGGGCGGCGAAGACTTCTTCGCCGGGCACTTCCCGGGTCGTCCGACGCTGCCGGGCGTGCTGATGCTCGAGTCTCTCGCCCAGCTCGGCGGGATCGCCGTGCTGGCGGACGAGCGCTTCTCCGAGAAGTTGCCGCTCTTCGGGGGTGTGGACCGCGCCCGCTTCCGCAGGCAAGTGGTCCCGGGCGACACCCTCGAGCTCGAGGTGACCGTCGGTCGCATGTCCGCGCGCGCGGGGTCGGGTCACGGACGCGCACACGTCCGAGGAGAGACCGCCTGCGAGGCTGACCTGCTGTTCGTGCTCGCCGACCGGGAATAGCGTCATGCGGCTCGCGACCTGGAACGTCAATTCCCTGAGCGCGCGGCTGCCGCTCGTGCTCGAGTGGATGGAGGCGAACGATCCCGACATCTTGTGCATGCAGGAGACCAAGCTGGCCGACGACGCGTTTCCTTCCGCGGCCTTTGCCGAGCTCGGCTACGAGTCGGCGCATCATGGTGACGGAAGGTGGAACGGCGTGGCCATTGCGAGCCGCGTCGGGCTCGAGCGTCCGGTGTGCGGGCTCGGCTCGGAAGAGGACGTCCACGGGTGCCGCATGCTCGCAGCCACCTGCGCAGGCATCCGCGTCCACTCCGTGTACGTCCCGAACGGCAGGAGCCTCGACAGCGAGCACTACCGCTTCAAGCTGGACTGGCTCGCCCGGCTGCAGGCCTACCTCGCCGAGCATGGCGACCCGGGCGACACAGTGGCGGTGTGCGGCGACTTCAACATCGCACCAGGCGACGCCGACGTGTGGGACCCCGCCGCGTTCGTGGGCGCGACGCACGTGAGCGAGCCCGAGCGCCGGGCACTCGACGCGATTCTCGACTGGGGCCTCGAGGACACCTTCCGCCGGTTCCATCCGGAGGGAGGACTCTTTTCCTGGTGGGACTACCGGGCCGGAAACTTCCACAAGGGGATGGGCATGAGGATCGACCTGGTTCTCCTGTCGCGGTCGCTCGCGGCGCGTGCAGTGTCCGCGGAGATCGACCGCAACGCGCGGAAGAAGAGCCCGCAGGGCAACAAGCCTTCCGACCACACGGTGGTCGTGGTCGACTTGACGTGACCGTCAGACCAGGGAGGCCTCGATGAGCATCGGACCGTCCTGTGAGAAGCTTCGTTCGAGAAGCATCGCAAGCTCCTCAGCGGTCGACGCCTTCTCGGCGGGGACGCCCATCCCCCGGGCCAGCGCGACGAAGTCGAGGTCGGGGTGGTGGAGGTCGAGCATTGCGCTCGCGCGCTCGCCGTTGCCTGCAGCGCCGACGCGCGCCAGCTCGAACTGCAAGATCGCATAGGAGCGGTTGGCGAGGAGGACCGTCGTCACGTCGAGCCCCTCGCGAGCCTGCGTCCAGAGCGCCTGGGGCGTGTACATGGCGCTCCCGTCCGCCTCGAGGCTCACCACCCGTCTTCCCGGCGCGGCGACGGCTGCGCCCGTCGCCACCGGCATGCCCTGGCCGATCGAACCCCCGGTGAGGGCCAGCCAGTCGTGCCGTGCAGCTCCGGCGGTGGCGGCGGGGACGGAGAGCCCGCTCGTGACCGACTCGTCCACGACGATGGCGCCCTCTGGGAGGAGGTGCCCGATCGCGGCAGCCATCGACTCCGTAGTGAGGGGGCCCGTGGGCCGATCCGGTCGCGACGCCGCGGCCAACGGCCCGCGGGCTTGCGCCCCCAGGGACTCGGCCAGCGAGTCGAGCGCGCCAGCCACATCGTGAGCCGGTCCCGCGAGCTCGTGGACGGTCGTGCCACTCGGGACGACGTCGCTCGGCTTGCCGGGATAGGCGAAGAACGACGCAGGTGCCCGGGCTCCGGCGAGCACAAGGTGACGCGCGCCTTCGAGCTGGGACATGGCCATCTCGCCGTAGTAGGCAAGCTTCTCCACGTCGGGCAGCCCTGGGCCGCGGGTATGGATGGCAGGGAAGGTCTCGCTGAGCAGCCGCACCCCGGTCGCCTGCGCGATGCGCGCGGCCGCGTCGAGTCCCCGTTCCCGCATCGCCGCGCCACCGATCAGCAGCACGGAGGGCTCACCCGAACGCAGGATCTTCGCGATCTCTTCGATGGTGTCGGGCGGGACGAGCGGCGTGGGAGCGGGGGGACGGGGCTTTGCCGGCGCGGCTCCCTCGGTCCAGGACACGTCGGCGGGCACGATGAGCGTCGCGATGCAGCCTGGAGGGCCATGGCTCGCGGCGACGGCCTCGGCCGCGTCCGCGCCGATGTCCTCGGCGCGGGTGCTCGAGCGCTGCCAGGCGGACGTCGAGCGGGCGAGGCCCCAGAGGTCCGACTGAAGTCCGGTGTCGAATCGCTGGTGGTAGGTGGCGTGGTCGCCGACGACGTTCACGAGCGGGACCCGTGCCCGCCGTGCGTTGTGGAGGTTCGCCCACCCGTTGGCGAGGCCCGGGCCGAGGTGGAGCAGCGTTGCGGCGGGCTTGCCTGCGAGGCGCGAGAAGCCGTCCGCCGCACCGGTCGCGACGCCTTCGAAGAGGGCGAGCACGGCGCGCATCTCGGGGACCCGGTCGAGCGCGGCGACGAAGTGCATCTCCGAGGTGCCCGGATTCGTGAAGCACGTGTCCACGTCCGATGCCACGAGAGTGCGCAGGAGCGCTTCCGCGCCGTTCATCATTGTCCTTCCCTCCGCCGGACCCCCGAGGTGGTGGCCAGGCCGTCCGTAGCCATCGGCGCATCCGCCAAGCGGCCCGGAGCGAGGATCCCGTTCGGGTCGAAAGCGGCCTTGACCCGCCGCATCAACCTGATCTTGGCCGGATCCTCGAGCTCGAGCCAGTAGCGCTGCTTCTCCGATCCGATGCCGTGCTCCCCGGATACCGCACCGCCGTGGTCGCGCGCGGCCCGGAAGATCGCGTCGAGCAGCGCGTGGCGGCGCTCGGCGTCGGGCTGGAAGACCGAAAGGTGCACGTTGCCGTCGCCCACGTGGCCGCATCCCGAGACGATCGCCTCGTCGCGCGCCGCGAGCGCTGCGGTCTCTGCCAGGAAGCCGGGGATCTCCGCGCGAGGCACGACGGTGTCGACGATGTCGTCCGCACCGAGCGCCTTGGCGACGAAGAAGACGCGCTCGCGCGCGGCGATCAGGTTCGCACCGGCGCCCGGCGGGAGGACGAAGACGTCCAGCGCGCCGAGGCGTCCGAGTAGCTCGGCGGTCACCTCCGTGTCCTGCTCGAGACGGTCGGCGTGGGTGCTCTCGAGGACGATGACGAGGTACGCGGCGGTCGCGTCGCGCACATGGTCGGGGACGCCGAGCTCGAGGTTCGCGTCC
>JAJZMN010000017.1 GCA_021850345.1 Actinomycetes bacterium
TTCATCGATCGCCCGCCCGGTAGCGAGCGGGTGGGGGCGGTTTTGGGGCACAGGGGGCAACGGGGGCAGGGCACAGGACGCCGAGCATGTATCGTGATACACTCTTATGCCATTCTGTGTGTATGGGTGATCCCGGCTTGAGAGAGACTCCAACTCCTCTCCTCGAGGCGTGCGAGCGCCTTGGGCGCGCGCTCGAGCACTTCGACCCCTCCAGGGCCTCTGTCGCGAAGGCCGCGAAGAAGGGCGGAGGAGCCCAAGGAGAGAAGTGGGTTCAGCTCCAGCCCGACGCCGCGAGCCTGGCAGCGACCAGCTCGAGACGCTCGGTCGGCTGCACCACCGCGATGCGGACGTGGCCGGCTCCATCGGGTCCGTACAGGTCCCCTGGGCTGACGAGCATCCCTGCGGCCTTCGCGAGGTCCTCCGCCATCGACCAGCCATCAGCCCAGCGCGCAGGCACCATCGGCCAGAGATAGAAGCTGCCGGAAGGGACGGGCGTCGGACAGCCGGCGTCCGAGAGGGCGCGCGCGAGGAGCTCGAGCCGTTCGAGATAGCGACGACGTTGCTCCGCCACGTGCTCGTCGTCGGACCATGCGGCCTCAGCCGCCGCCTGCACCGGTCCTGGCACCATCAAGCCCGCGTGCTGGCGCACATCCCGAAGGTAGCCAACCAGCTCCTCGTCGCCTGCGAAGAAGCCGGCGCGGATGCCGGCGAGATTGGAGCGCTTGGACACCGAGTGCACCGCCACGACCCCGTCTGCACCGTGTTGAAGAATGGAGCTCGGCTCGGCCGCCCAGGTGTACTCGACGTAGCACTCGTCGGAGAAGACCGGAACGCCGTGCGTTCGCCCCCACTGCGCAGCGATGCCCAGATCGGTCAGGGCGCCCGAGGGGTTCGCGGGGGAATTCACCCAAAGGAGCAACGCCCTTTGCGCGTCCGAGGGGTCGACCGCGTCGAGATCGAGTCCCCCATCGCCGGAGTCGACACAAGGTACGGGCACCGCACGGCAACCCGCGAGTCGCGCGCCCATGGCATAGGTGGGATACGACACCGAGGGATAGAGGACGGTATCGCGTGCAGGTTCTCGAAGACGAAGGTAGTGCGGCGTCGACGCGACCATCTCCTTCGTGCCGACACACGCGGCGACCATCGACGCTGGGATGTCCACCCGGAAGACGCGGCCGACGTACTCGGCCGCCGCAGCGCGGTAGGCGGCGTTGCCCGCCGACGACGGGTAGCCACGCTCCGCGCCCGAGCTCGCGAGCGCGCGAAGCGCTTTGGGCGGCGGGGGGTCGCACGGCGTGCCGATCGAGCAGTCCACGATCCCGCCGGGCACCGCATCCGCCGCAGCGCGCAGGTTCGCGAGCCGCTCGTACGGATACGGCGGAGGGCGGAACCCCGTTGCGCCGGCGGACCCCGGCACCTTGGCCTGCCTCGAGGTCACCGCTATGCCCCGCGCACGACGAACTCGGAGAAGCGGGCCCGCCCCGCGTCGTCAAGCACGACGTGCACCCTTGCACCTTCATCGCGGTCTTCCTGCTCAACCACTTCGCCCTCCCGATGCACGGCGGCGAGCACGTCCCCTCGAGCCCACGGGATCGCCAGCTCGACCATCCGGTCCGCCATCCGCAAGCGGTCGCCGATGGCACGGAGAAGCGCGTCGATCCCTTCACCGGTCTCCGCCGAGATGCACACGGCGCCTTCGGTCTTGGCTGCGAGGCGCGCGGCTTCCGGGCGGAGGTCGACCTTGTTCACGACGACGAGCTCCGGCACTTCGCTCGCGTCGATCTCGTCGAGCACCGTCCGCACCGCCGTGATCTGTCCCTCCGGGTCCGCTGCGGCACCGTCCACCACGTGGACGAGCAGGTCGGCGAGACGAACCGAGTCGAGCGTCGAGCGGAAGGCCTCCACGAGCTCGTGCGGGAGCTTCCGGACGAAGCCGACGGTGTCGGTCACGAGCACCGTCTCGCCGCCCGGAAGGCCGAGTTGACGGGTCCTCGGGTCCAAGGTGACGAAGAGCCGGTCCTCCGCCGGAACGCCGGCATCCGTCAGACGGTTGAGCAGGGTGGATTTTCCGGCGTTCGTGTACCCGACGAGCGCCACTTCTCGAAGGCGGCCGCGGCTTCTCGAGCGGCGCTGGAGCCGGCGGGTGCGGTCCACCTCGCGCAAGTCCGCCTCGAGCCGATGCATGCGCCGGACCAGGCGCCGGCGGTCCACCTCGAGCTGGGTCTCGCCCGGTCCACGCGTCCCGATGCCACCAGCCTGCTGGCTCAGCTCGCGTCCTCTTCCCCGGAGGCGGGGCAACCGGTACCGCAAGAGGGCGAGCTCGACCTGGGCCTTTCCCTCGGGACTCCGGGCGTTCTGGGCGAAGATGTCGAGGATCACCGCCGTTCGATCGATCGCCGTCCGACCGAGCAACTTTTCGAGGTTGCGTTGCTGGGCGGGTGACAGCTCGTCGTCGAAGACGACGGTGTCGGCATCCACCTGCTCGGCGACTTCTGCAAGCTCGTGCGCCTTCCCACGGCCGATGAACGTCGCCGGATCCGGGCGCGTCCTGCGCTGGATCGTGCGGGCCGCGACGTCCGCGCCGGCGGTGTCCACGAGCAGCGCAAGCTCATCGAGGTTCGCCTCGACTTCCTCTATGTCCGTGCCCGGCAGGACGACACCGACAAGCACGATGCGCTCGCGGAACTCCCGCGTGATCAGCGTGCTCGGAAGGTGCGTCGTCATGCGCGCTCGCCGGCACCGCGGAGAAGGAACTCTTCGACCTGGACGTCCGCAACCCTGCGCACCGGGCCGCCAAGCTCGACCGCGCGGACCACCGAGACGCTCTCCGCTGCGACGGCAGCAACGGAGGCCGGGCCGGTGCTGGTTGCGAGCACTGCGACTCTCGCTGTCGATGCAACCTCCTCGGCCTGTCCGAGACGGACCTCGAGACGGCCACCTGGATTGTCGACGGTCACCGTGTTGCCGGCCATCGCGAAGTCACGTGCCACCGCCGCGGCAGCGCAGGTCCCCGTGCCGCACGCGAGCGTCTCGCCGACCCCACGCTCGAGGACTCGCAGGTCGAGATCCGCGCCGGAGCGTCCGGGACGCACGACCTCCAGATTGACCGGACCCCCCGCAGCCCGCACGGCGGCGACGCCGAGCGCGTCGAGGTCCAGCGAATCGAGTGTGACGTCGCCGATGATGACGAGATGGGGATTGCCCACGTCCACGAGCCGGGCCCTCGTACCGGCCAGCAGGCCCGCGATCTCTCGTCCCAGCCGAACTTGACCCATATCGACGCGCGCCCAGGCGAGACCCCCGCTGCCTGGCTCGTAGGAGACGATGCGAAGGCCCGCTGCGGTCTCCACCCGCACTTGGGTCCCTGGGCTGACTCCGCTCCCTGGGCTGACTTCGCCGCCTGGGCTGACTTCGCCGCCTGGGCTGACTTCGCCGCCTGGGCTGACTTCGCCGCCTGGGCTGACTTCGCCAGCCGACGCGACTTCCCCGCCATTCCCTGGTCGACTCTCCCATCGGCCCGCATGGCGCACCTCGATGAGCCCCGCGACGACGGCGGCGTGCACGAGGCAGCGAATTCCGTTGCCGCTCATTTCAGCTTGGGACCCGTCGGCGTTGAAGAGCGTCATCTTGAGGTCCGCACTCGCCGTCGGCGACGCCGAAGGTCCCCACTTCCCCGCCACCTGTCCGACGACGAGCCCGTCCGCACCGATACCTCGGTGCCGGTCGCACAGCGCACGGACCTGTGCCGGCGTGATCGACACCTGCTGCTCACCGTCGGACTCGTCATCATGTCCGTCAGCGGACCCGAAGAAGCCGCCAGGATCGAGCAGCACGAGGAAATCGTTCCCTGCTGCCTCGAGCTTCACCAACGAGCAGGCACTCCACCCGGGCCGCGAGCCGGCAGCGAGACCCGTCGGGTGCGTCGCAGCTGCTCGGACCATCGTCACCAGTCTCGCACCGCCTCGGCGCCCGCCGTGCACCGAGTGGCACCTACGCCGCCGCGCACCTGTTCCGTCGCTCGATAGGGCAACTGATCGGGCCGAGCGACAGGCGCATTGCCGGACGCATCTTCGTCCGCGCCGTCGAACCCCTCCGCGCCGTCGAACCCCTCCGCGCCGTTGAACCCCTCCGCTCCGTTCGATCGCTTTGCGGTCCCCCCGCCGAGGAGGGTGCCATCGAGCGCCGCCTCCAGCGCCTGGGCCGGATCCTCGTCAGGCCGTATCCAGCGGATACGCGGGTCACGGCGGAACCACGACCACTGCCGGCGGGCAAACGTGCGGGTGCGCCTCACAGCTTCGGCCACGCACTCCTCGAGATCCGCAGAGCCATCGAGGTACGCGAGCAGCTCCTTGTACCCGAGGGCCTGGCGAGCGGT
>JAJZMN010000151.1 GCA_021850345.1 Actinomycetes bacterium
CTTCCCGCCCGGATCGATTCCCCCGTGCCCGGCATCGATGAAGACGGTGTGGTGGTTGGGTGGGGCGGCGGGCGCGAACCCGACGCACGCGCCCCGGGCGAACCGTTCCGGGTCGAGTGGCACCCCGCCGGCGACCGAGGTGGACAGTCGGGAGCCGGTGGGGCTCTTCGAGGCGGAGCCGGCCGGCACACCCGGTGCGCCGGCGGACGACCCTTTCGGTGTGGGGGTGCTGTCACCCGTGACGGCCTTGGCGGGACCGGTCGCCGCCCTTTTCGTCGAGAGGAGGCCGATCCCGACGGCTCCCACCGCGGCGACCGAGACCACGAGGAGCAATGCGAGCAGCCGGCGCCGACGGAACGTCGCGGTGACGGCGGGCGCGGACGGGCGCCGTGCACCTCGAGGGGCTCTCGTCGCGCGGTCGTCGCGCGGCGCTCGCCACCGTGGGCCCTCCGCACCCCGCATCGGTAGCGACGGTAGTGCGCCTACTGGTCCTTTTTCGAAAGCTGCTTGTGCGCGCCCCCGCCCCCGCCGGACGCCGAGCTCGTCGCCGGCTTGGGCGGTGGTGCCTCGAGCGCATGGACGAGCAGCGAGGAGTAGTACTGCGCGCCCTGAGGGTCGAGGTGCACCCCGTCGGGATAGAAGTACTGCGGCGTGTTGGCGGAGAGCGCGTACCAGTCGACGAGGGTCGTGTCGGGATAGGTGCGCGCGACCGTCGCGATGTTCTGGTTCACGGCCTGCTCCCACGGGCGTGTCTCGCGCGTGTTCACGAGCACGATGCGTCGCATCGGCCCGAGCGAGCGGAGGAACGCCTCGAGCTGTGTCACGCTGAAGTAGCCGTTGGTGCCGAGCTCGAGGATGAGCTCGTTGCCGATGACACCCTCCTTCTTCAGCTGCGGCACCTGAGCTTGGACCTGGTAGAGCTGCTGGCCCACCTGGGCGTCGATCACCGCACCGGGTAGCAGATGACGGATGTACGGCGCGGCGTCCACCATGATCGAGTCACCGATGATCGTGACCCCGGTCCCCGCCGGGATCGTGGTCGTGGTCGTGGTCTGGCCGCCGGGCGGAGAGCCGCCGCCCGCGCGGCCCAAGGTGGCGGGGGGGTCGTGGGGGAGGGTGCCGGTCACCGGCACGACGCTGTGGGGCGGGGTCGGCAGGATGCTCGTCGTCGCCTCGGGGACCCGGGCCGCCCCGGTGATCACCCCTGAGAGCCCGAGGGAGCAGATCAGGCCCGCGACCAGCGCGGCACCCATCGCGGTCCAGCCCTGGGTGCTCGGGACCAGGCGGGCCCACTCCCTCTGGCGCAGGGTCTCGCGCAGCGCCTGCCAGCGACGCCCCAACGCGCCGTGGCGCACGGGCTGCTCGACGAAGCGCCAGGAGAGCCCGGCGGCGACGAAGATGCCCACGACCTGGAGAACGTCGCGGAGCAGGTTGTGCTTGGCGCCCTGGGGCGTGGTGAGCACGATGACCGGCAGCGACCACAGGTAGATGCCGTACGAGCGCTCGCCGATCCAGCGCAGCGGGGTCACGCCGAGGACGCGTGCGATCCGGGCACCCGGGTGGACGCAGACGGCGATGAGGATGGCCGTGAGCACCGAGAGCAGTGCCATGCCGCCGCGGTAGACGAAGGGGTCGTACTGGCCGGTCTGCCAGTACATGACGATGATGCCGACGAGGGCCGCGCCGCCGGTCACCTCCAGCACGGTGCGAGCCCTCGGCGTGATGGACGCGACGTGCCGGTTGCGCGGCCAGACGAGCGCCAGCGCCGCGCCGATGAGGAGCTCGAACGCCCTCGTGTCGGTGCCGTCGTAGACGCGGGTCGGGTCCGCATAGGGGACGAAGAGGAGGGCCATCTCGATCACGGAGCCCGCGGCGAGCACGAGGCAGCCTGCGACGAGCAGCCGCCGGTTCCGCACCCATCGCAGCGCGGCGAGAAGTGCGAAGGGCCAGAAGAGGTAGAACTGCTCTTCGATCGCGAGGGACCAGAGGTGCCCGAGCGGGGACGGCGGCCCGTACTGGGCGAAGTACGAGACGTGGTGGAAGATGTACCACCAGTTGCTGTAGTAAAAGACCGCCGGCAGGACGTCGCCACGGAGGGCGGGGAGCTGCGATCGGTCGAACAAGGTCGCCCAGGCGACGGTGACGAGCAGCGTCACGAACAGCGCCGGGAGCAGCCGCCGGGCCCGTCGCACCCAGAACTGGCCGAAGGACCGGGCCCCGCGCTTTCGGATCGCGGCCACCAAGAGGTCGGTGATCAAGTAGCCAGACAGGACGAAGAACACGCCCACGCCGAGCAGGCCGCCGCTCGCCCACCCGAGGTCCAAGTGATAGGCGATGACGCCCAGCACGGCGACCGCGCGGATGCCGTCCAACCCTGCGTTGTACGAGCTCGATCCTTCGACTGGTCGGGGCATCTGCTACCGGAGTTCTTCGTCCCGCCCGCGCATGTGCAGGCGCGAGCCGCGAGTTTCGCGTCCACCTCGATGGTGACAGGCATTGCCCGGCAAGTCGAGACACCCGTTGAATTCCGCACGTGCGCAGCACTGATCGGCGCGGCGGCACCCGTTTGCATGCTTGCGGGACATCACTCGACGGCCACGGCCCGAAGGCGGCGGCGAACGGTGCATCGGGGGACGCAACGAGGGCGAACGGCGCTGCGCCTAACCTCGGGCACGTGGGGGTGACCCGGCGAAGTGGGTGACTCGGTCGCGATGGAGACGGGCGTCCGGACGTACCGGTGGAACGACCTCTCGCTCGTCGCCGTAGCGGCGCTCGCGCTCGCGTCGGGCTTCGGCCAGTTCGGTGCGGTCGCTGCGCTCGGGGACGTGTCCAAGACGTTTGGCCACCTCGTCCACGGGGCGACGTTCGCCGACGAGGCGGGCCTGTCGGGGACGGTGCTCGGCGTCGGCTTGGCCATCATCCGCGCCGCCTCCCTCCTCGGCCTCCCCCTGGCCTCGCTCGCCGACCGGTTCGGCCGCAAGCCCATGCTCGCTTGGATGTGCGCCACCGGGCTCGCGTTGACGGTGCTCACCGCGCTGAGTCCCACCTACTGGTGGTTCGTCGCGATCTTCGCGCTCGGCCGCCCGTTCCTGAGCGCGACCGTCGGGCTCACCCAGGTGAGCGCCGTGGAGCTGACCACCTCGCACGAGCGCGCCAAGGCGGTGTCGCTCATGGCTGCCGGGTACGCGGTCGGCGCGGGCCTCGCGGCGATCGTCCACAGCCTCGCCGAGAAGACGCTCGGCTTCCGCGGGATCTTCGCGCTGGCGGTCGTGCCGCTGGTCTTCCTCCCGGTGCTCCTCCGCAAGGTGGCCGAGCCCGACCGCTTCGCGAGGGTCGAGGCCGCCGCGAGCGCAGCCGGGCCCGTCCTCGGTCCGGTGGCCCGTCCGTACCGGCGACGCCTGCTGATCGTGGCGCTCCTCGCCTTCAGCGTGTCGGTCATCACGGGCCCGGCGAACAGCCTCGTCTTCATCTACGCGCAGGACTTCTTGCACCTCGGCGGGATCACCACGAGCGGGATGGTGGTCGCGGCCGGGGCATCGGGCCTCGGGGGCCTGCTCGTCGGGAGGTGGCTGTCGGACCGGCTCGGTCGTCGTCCCACCGTCGCCCTCGCGATGGTGGGGATGGCCGTCTTCGGCACCGTCGCCTACTCCGGACCGACGTGGGCGCTCTTCTTCGGCTACGTGGGCGGCGTGACGTGCGGCGCGGTGTTCGCGCCGGCAGGTGGCTCCCTTGCCAACGAGCTGTTCCCCACCTCGGTGCGCGCGTCGGTCGCGGGGTGGTACATCGCCGCGGGCGTCGTCGGTGCCGTCGTGGGCCTGCTCGTCTTCGGCTGGGTCGCCGATGTCCGGGGCGCTTCGGACCACCTCGCGCTCGCGGCCGGCGTGGTCTTCTTGCCGATGATGTTCACGACGGCCTTCCTCCTGCTCCTCCCCGAGACGAAGGGCAAAGAGCTCGAAGAGCTCTGGCCGGCTGGAGAGGTGTCAGCGGGCGAAGGCGTGGATGCCGACCCAGATCCAGCCGAGCACGACCACCGCCCGCAGCCACGTCCGATCGCCGAGGGCGTCACGGAGCAGCGCGGAGGGGCGGCCGATGCGCGTGCGACCGAGCTTCCAGCCTCGGGCGGAGACGAGCCATAGGCAAAGGGAGAGCAGCGCAACCACCGCCCAGAGTGCGTACGTGACGTCGGCCCAGGTCATCGTCGCGCCAGGTACCAGCCGGCGGTCAGCCAGGCGAACCAGCCGGCCGCCTTCGCCGCGCGGTAGTGGAACAAGGCCTCGAGACCGGAGCTGATCGTGGGGTAGTCCGCGCGTGACCCGCCGTGGAAGTACGACGCGAGCTCGACCGAGAC
>JAJZMN010000131.1 GCA_021850345.1 Actinomycetes bacterium
GATGGCGAGCGCGTCGTGGAAGTTCCCCCGCACCTGGAGCACCCGCGCCCCGTGCACGAGCGCCTGCGCGAGCTTGCCCAGCGCGATGTAGCCCTCTGGGATGAGGACGACGCATGGGAGCCCGACGCGCGCCGCGTACGCGGCCGCAGACGCCGAGGTGTTGCCCGTAGAGGCGCACACCACCCCCTTGGCGCCCTCGGCGACCGCCTTGGAGATCGCGACGGTCATCCCTCGGTCCTTGAACGATCCCGTGGGGTTCGCTCCTTCGACCTTCAACCAGACCGACGCGCCGACACGCTCTGAGAGGCGGGGCGCGGGCACGAGGGGCGTCGCGCCCTCGAGCAAGGTCACCACGGGATCCCTGGCGCCGACGGGCAGGAACTCCCGGTACTCCTCGATCACGCCGCGCCACCCCCGGCTCGCGCCCATGGTGGTCACGCCCCGGTCCCTGTCGGGGCCTGGCCGAGCGCACCGTCTCCGGGTCCGATCACCCGAAGCACCGTCCCTACCCGTTCGACCGTCTCGATCTCCCGCAGCGTCTCGAGCGTCGCACGAACGTCTCCCTCCCTCGCCGAATGGGTGAGGAAGACGAGGCGAGCTTCCCTGCCGACGCCTTCCTGCTCCATCGCCCGGATCGAAACGCCATGCGCGCCGAACGCTGCGGCGACCGCCGCCAGGACGCCCGGGCGGTCGAGCACGTCAAGACTGATGTAAAAAGCGGCAGACAGCTCCGAGGGCGGCCGTACGGTCGTCTTGGCGCGGTGCGGCGCTGGCGCGTGCGATCCCGCACGCAGGTTTCGCGCTGCGTCGATGAGGTCGCCGAGCACCGCGCTCGCGGTCGGCGCTCCCCCGGCGCCACGCCCGTACAGCATGATCTCGCCACATGCCTCGCCTTCGACGAACACCGCGTTGAACGCGCCGCGCACGGAAGCGAGCGGGTGCGCCGCAGGGACCATCGCCGGATGGACCCGCACCGACACGTCAGGCCCACCGTCGAGCAGCTCGGCGACCGCCAGGAGCTTGATCACGTAGCCGAGGCGGGACGCGTGCGCGACGTCGAGCGCCCGGATCCCGGTGATGCCCTCCCTTGACACCGTGGTGCCGAGGACGTCGCTTCCGAAGGCAAGCGCCGCGAGGATCGCCGCCTTCGCCGCCGCGTCGTCGCCGGAGACGTCCGCGCTCGGGTCTCGCTCGGCGAGGCCGAGATGCTGTGCCTCCGCGAGCGCATCCGCGTAGTCCATCGCGTCGTCGGTCATCCGGGTGAGGATGTAGTTCGTCGTACCGTTCAAGATCCCGGTCACGCGGAGGACACGCTCGCCAGCGAGCGACTCGCGAAGCGGCCGCACCACCGGGATGGCACCGCCGACCGCCGCTTCATAGAGCAAGTCCACGCCGTGGGCCGAGGCGATCGCGGAGAGCTCCGCCCCTGCCTGCGCGAGCAGGACCTTGTTCGCCGTGACCACGGGCTTTCCCTTGCACAGCGCGGCCTCCACCAACGTCCGTGCCGGGTCGAGGCCCCCGATCAACTCGACGACGACGTCCACGTCGTCACGTTCTACGAGCGCCTTCGCGTCGCTCGTGAAGAGCGCTCGATCGAGCGCGGTAGCCCCCGGGCGTTCACGTGAGAGGTCGGCTACCGCCACGCCGACGAGCTCGAAGTACATCCCCGTGCGAATCGCAATCTCGGGCGCACGGAGCGCGAGCAGGTCCGCGACGGCCGACCCGACGTGCCCGCAACCGAGGAGCGCGACGCGCACGGGCGCCGGGCGCGGAGAGGTCGCAGGCACGAGACTTGGGAAGTCGGCCGGCTTCTCTCTTCCCGCGGACGCTCGCATTCGCTCACGCTATCCCCCATCCGGCGCGACCGTCCCACGCCAAGGAGATGACAGAACCGGTGGACCCCGGGGCTGCGCGGCCACCTCACCTGGACCTGCGGGTTCCTCGCCCGAGAGACCAGCGGGTCGGCAGCACTCTCGGCCAGCCCGCTCCGAGCTGCCCGGAGGGTTGCGTCGATCCTCTGATCGGTCCCAGTCACACCCCGTGGCGCTCCCCGCGCGCTCGTCGTGATCGTGCTCATGCACGGCATCTCGGGGTCACCACGGAGCTGCTCACCGCCCGACGGCCCGCCCTCGCGCGGTGCCATGGAGCATCAGCGTGCCGAGCCTGCGACGTCCGGTTCTCGGTGCCCGGCTGCCTCCAGCTCGTCCACCATGCGGAGCCCCTCCTGTGCCCAGGCGACCTCTGCTCTGGCCTGAGCGACGAGTCCTTCATAGGCGTGGACCTTGTAGGCAACGATGGCCTCGTGCTCGGAGGGGTCCGAGCGCATCAGGCGCTCGCGGATCAACGGCGTTGCCCGCGCTCTGAGCTGCACCACGTGCGACTCCCAAAGGCGTTCCCACAGCTCGTAGTGCTCGAGATGGGCCTTGAATTGGCGGCGGGCGTTGTCCAAGCTGCCGAACTCGAGGTACGCGGACTTCAGTCGTTGCGCGTCACGAATCGGCTCCGGTGGCATCTGCTCGCACACCCACCGTCGCAACTCCGCTCGTCCTGGCGCCGTCACCGAATACATGCGCTTGATCCCGTGCCTGCCCCTCTGGGATGACTCCGCGGCGATCAGCCCTTCCACCTCCATGCGGCGCAGCTCCGGGTAAATTTGCGAATGCGGCGCGTGCCACACGAACGTCTCCGATCGATCGAAGACTTTCGTCACGTCGTATCCCGACATCGGCTGCGCAGTGAGCAGCGCCAGCAGCGCATGGCGCAACGACATTTCGCTTTTCCCCTTTTCGGATATCTCCTCTTCCTCTTGATACCTGGATGCACGACCCCAGTGGCATCAAGCGGCGATCTGACTACCAAGCCTATACATCAACAGGTCTTTGTCGCGATGGCGTAGGACTGATCGCCACATCCCAGGCCCGTCGCTTCCAACACGGACTCCATGCCGGGGGTGAGCACGATTCGTACCTCTGCGTTCCTCGCCTGCACGAGCCGGCCTCGCGCCTCACAGGCGACAGAGATCGTGTACCTCCGGCGCACCTACCCTTCGGCACGATGATGGTGTCTCAACCGGCCGCTCTTTGCAGGTCTCAGATCCGGAATTCTCGCTGGACTTCGGCCGGAAAGAGCTCCTCGGGCGTCAGCCGGCGTTTGCAGACCCCCTGGCGATAGGCCATTTCGAGGAATGCGTCGAGCGTCACTCGGTTCGGAGCGACCCCGTAGGGCCACGGGTCCTCCCCCATCAGGTCCTGTATCCGGCGGACGTACTCGAATCCCCACGGGAAGGGGAACTTCGAAGTGTTGGCGTCGGTCGCGCGTACCAAGCTCCGACGCTTCGCCTGCTCGAACGCCTTGTAGAGGGTCATGAGCACCCATGGATGCTCGTGGTACACGTCGGCGCGCACCGCGATCACGTGCATGATCGGGAAGATGCCCGTCCTGCGGAAGTACTCCTCTTCTACTTCGCGGTAGTTCGCGATGAGCCGGACGACGCGGCCGCTTCCCTGTTCGAATTCCTCGGGAGGATGTGCGGTGATGAGCGCATCGAGCTCGCCGGCGATCAGTAGCTCGGTCAGAGTCCGGTTCGGCACCGCCGTGCACGTGACGCCGGCTGGGAGCTCCACCGGTATCCCTTCCACTCTGCCAGGCTCGTTGATCCCGCCCTGAAACCACTCCACTGTCGTGATCGGAACCCCGTATGTATCCGCGAGGAGTCCACGGGCATAGATGGTCGCCGTTTGCGTCCACTCGGGAATGCCCACCCGCCGGCCCTTGAGCTCGGACGGCGACGTCACGTCGCTTCCTTCCCGTACGAAGAGCGCCGCGTGACGAAACACCCGCGAGGGGAACACCGGGATCGCGACGATCGAATCGTCTCCGCCGGCGCGAAGCGAACAGTACTTGCCCATGGAGAGCTCGGAGACATGCCACTCCCGAAAATTCGAGAACCGGAAGAACGTCTCCTCCACGGGCAGGACGAGACACGTGAGGTCGATCCCATCAACTGGCACGAGCCCACTGACGAGGTCCCGGGTCTGGTCGTAGTCGTTTATCGCGAGCGTGAGCCGGAGGTTGTCCCGCCGGCTGATCGGCCAGTTCCCCGAGTCGACAATGCTCACGCTTTCCCTCCTTCGGGCTGCTGACCACGCCTATGCCACAGCGTTCGTTGCTCGTCCACATGAGATCTTCGGTGCGCTGCCCCGCGTGCCCGTGTCAGTGCGCCTGCGCCGCCTGCGGGGATTGGCTGGTGCCGAGGTAGCTGGCGACGAGCAGGTGCTGGTTCTCGCGCACGGTTGCGGC
>JAJZMN010000018.1 GCA_021850345.1 Actinomycetes bacterium
CGCGCGCCACGCGGGTGACCTCGGCGGCGAAGGCCGAGAGCTGGTCGACCATCGTGTTGATGGTGTCCTTCAGCTCGGCCACCTCGCCTTGTGCATGCACGCTGATCTTCTGGGACAGGTCACCCTTGGCGACGGCCGTGGTGACCTGGGCGATGTTGCGCACCTGGCTGGTGAGGTTCCCCGCCAGCTGGTTCACCGAGTCGGTGAGGTCCTTCCAGGTGCCCGAGACGCCCTTCACCTCGGCCTGACCGCCGAGGCGGCCCTCGGTGCCCACCTCGCGCGCCACACGGGTGACCTCGTGCGCGAAGGATCGGAGCTGGTCGACCATCGAATTCACGGTCTGCTTGAGCTCCAACAGCTCGCCACGCACGTCGACGGTGACCTTCTGGGAGAGGTCGCCGTTGGCGACGGCCGTCGTCACGAGCGCGATGTCGCGGACCTGGTCGGTCAGGTTCGCGGCCATCGAGTTCACGGACCCGGTCAGGTCGCGCCAGATCCCGAAGACGCCCTTCACGTCGGCCTGGACGCCGAGGTGGCCCTCGGTCCCCACCTCGTGGGCGACACGGGTGAGCTCGGAGGAGAACGCTCGGAGCTGGTCCACCATCGAGTTCACCACGCCACCGATCTCGGCGATGTCGCCACGGGCGGGCCGCCCGTCGATCGTGAGCAGGACCTTTTGGGTGAGGTCACCCTCGGCGACCGCCGAGATCACGCGGGTGACCTCGGTGGTCGGGCGCACGAGGTCGTCGATCAGCGCGTTGGTCGCATCGATCGTGGGCGCCCACGAGCCGAAGGATGGCTTGGAGCGCAGTCGTTCGGTCGTGCGTCCCTCCCGGCGCACCACGTCGGCGACGCGGGCGAGCTCGTCCGCGAAGCCGTCCTGCCGGCTGGCCAGCGCGTTGAAGGCGCGGGCGATCTCCCCCGCGATCCCGGCACGTCGGGCCGGGAGGCGTACCCCCCGGTTGCCGTTGCCTGCGGCGACGAGCGCGCGTAGGACCTCGCCCAGGAAGCCTGTGCCGTCACCCGCGAGCGGGGCAACGCGCGTGCCGGCGGCCGTCGGGGCCCGCGTGCCGGCGGCCGGCTTCGGCCCAGCGCCGGCCGGCGTCGGGGCGCGTCTCTGGCGCTCGTTCGAGGCAGCGGCTCGCCGGGCGGCGCCGGTGGTGCGAGCCAGCGCGCGACGTCGCGACGCAGGGGGCTCGGAATGAGCTGGCATCTGCACCTCGCAGGATTCGACGCCAGCCCTACGGAAACCCTACTCCACGGCGGTCCTGAGCGTGCACCAGAGGATCGTGCGCACCAAGAATCACCAAGAATCACCAGGAATGCAGCCTCGCCCGCGCGCCGCGCCGACGCCGAGGCGAGCGCTCGGCAGCGCCCCCGGCATGCATCAGCCTCCAAGACCCAGCACAAACATCCTGGCAATGGCCATGTTTCGCTGCACGCGCGCCGGGGCATGATGCGGCGAGACCATTGTCCGGATCGCCAGCCCTGAGGTCGAGACGGCGCGTGGGGGAGCCTTGGTCGTGCGCGCCCCAGCGCTCCTGGTGTCCGATGGCTCTGGTGTCCGATGACCCTGGTGTCCGGTGACCCTGGTGTCCGATGACCCTGGTGTCCGATGGCTCTGGTGTCCGATGACCCTGGTGTCCGATGACCCTGGTGTCCGATGACCGATCTGCTCAGCTCTGGCCAGGCGCCTCGAGCGCCCCGAGCGCCTCGAGCGCCTCGAGCGCCTCGAGCGCCTCGTTGAAGGTCTTGGAGGGGCGCATCACCTCGGAGACGAGCGCGGGGTCCGGGTGGTAGTAGCCCCCGAGCTCCACCGGGACGCCCTGGACGGCGATCAGCTCGCCCACGATGGCCTGCTCGTTTGCGGCGAGGCGCTCGGCAAGCGCCGAGAACGCCGCCGCCAGTGCCGGATCTGTCTTCTGCTGGGCGAGCTCCTGTGCCCAGTACCAGGCGAGGTAGAAGTGGCTCCCGCGATTGTCGATGCTGCCGAGGCGGCGGGCAGGCGACTTGTTCTCCATCAAGAGAGTCCCCGTCGCCCGGTCGAGCGTGTCGGCGAGCACCTGCGCACGCGTGTTGCCCGTCCGCTGGGCAAGGGCCTCGAAGCTCACCGCCATTGCAAGGAACTCCCCGAGGCTGTCCCAGCGCAGGTAGTTCTCGCGCACGAGCTGCTGGACGTGCTTGGGCGCCGACCCACCGGCCCCGGTCTCGAACAGGCGGCCTCCACCGAGGAGCGGCACGATGGAGAGCATCTTGGCGCTCGTGCCGAGCTCGAGGATCGGGAAGAGGTCCGTCAGGTAGTCGCGCAGCACGTTGCCGGTCACCGAAATGGTGTTCTCACCGCGCCGGATTCGCTCGAGCGAGAGCGCCGTCGCCGCGGCCGGCGCCATGATCTCGATCCGTAGACCGGTGGTGTCGAGCTCGCCGAGGTAGCGACGCACCCGCTCGATCAGCACGGCGTCGTGCGCACGCTGCTCGTCGAGCCAGAACACCGCCGGGTCACCGGTCGCGCGTGCCCGCTCGACGGCGAGGCGGACCCAGTCGCGGATCGGAAGGTCCTTCGTCTGGCACATCCGGAAGATGTCGCCCGCCTCGACCTGCTGCTCGAGGACCACGGTGCCCGATCCGTCGACCACCTCTACGGTGCCGTCGGCAGGGATCTCGAAGGTCTTGTCGTGGCTCCCGTACTCTTCGGCAGCCTGGGCCATCAGGCCGACATTGGGGACCGAGCCCATCGTCGCAGGGTCGAACGCCCCGTGTGCACGGCAGTCCTCGATCACCGTCTGGTAGACGTCGGCGTAGCTGCCGTCGGGAATGACCGCGAGGGCGTCGGCTTCCTTGCCATCGGGACCCCACATGTGCCCGGACTGGCGGATCATCGCGGGCATCGACGCGTCGACGATGACGTCGCTCGGCACGTGGAGGTTGGTGATGCCGCGCTCGGAGTCGACCATCGCGAGCGCCGGACCCGCGGCAAGCTCCGCCTCGAAGCTGGCGCGGATCTCTTGCCCGTTCGCCAGCGATGTCAGGCCAGCGAGGATCGCGCCGAGGCCGTTGTTCGGGCTGAGCCCGCCGGCCGCCAGCTCGCGACCGTATCGGGCAAAGGTCTCCGGAAAGAACGCCTGGACGGTGTGACCGAAGATGATGGGGTCCGAGACCTTCATCATCGTCGCCTTCAGGTGCACGGAGAAGAGCACGCCGTCGGCCTTCGCCCGTTCGATCTGCGTGTCGAGGAACGAGCGCAGCGGTGCCACTCGCATCACCGCGGCGTCGACGACCTCGTCGGCGAGCACCGCCAGCGCGTCGCGCAGCACGGTGACGGTGCCGTCCTCGGCGCGCAGCTCGATGCGCAGTGTCCCCGGCCTGGCGATCACCGCCGAACGTTCGGTCGAGTAGAAGTCGTCGGCGTCCATGTGCGCGACGTTGGTCTTCGAGTCGGGCGACCATGCCCCCATCGAATGAGGGTGGGTGCGGGCATAGTTCTTCACCGAGGCAGGCGCGCGGCGGTCGGAATTGCCCTGGCGGATCACCGGGTTCACCGCGCTCCCGAGCACTCGCCCGTAGCGGCTCTTGACCTCCCGCTCCTCGTCGGTCCGTGGATCGTCGCGGTACTCGGGGACGTCGAACCCCTGGTCGCGGAGCTCGGCGATGGCCGCCTTCAGCTGAGGGATCGAGGCGGAGATGTTGGGCAGCTTGATGATGTTCGCGTCGGGCCGATGGGTCATCTCCCCGAGCTCGGCGAGCGCGTCATCGACCCGCTGGTCCTCTCTGAGCCGTTCGGGGAACGTGGAGAGGATGCGCCCGGCGAACGAGATATCGCGAGTCTCCACCTGCACCCCGGCCACCGACGCATAGGCGCGTATGACCGGCAGCAGTGAGTACGTGGCGAGCATCGGCGCCTCGTCGGTGTGGGTGTAGATGATCGTCGCGTCACTCATGCAGGCTCGCTCTCCTTGTGATCCGTCTCCCTTCAAGATAGGTCGCCGCCCGCTACACCTCTCCAAGGGGGTCTCGGAGGCGCAGATGCGCTATTGGAAGAGGGGCGTGGCGTCGGGGAGCGGCTCGCCGATCTCCATGCCACGACCGGTGATGGTGAACTCCCGGACCGACTTGTCGTGGTCGGAGCCACGCATCTTGAGCACCTGGACGGCACGGTGCATCTCACCCCCCTCGGGAACGTAGTGCAGCAGCGTGATCGCGTCGCTGATGGTCGAGACGTGGAGCTCGCTCGCCGATTCGTTGGCGAGGAGGTTGCCACCGGCGCTCGTCACCATGCCGAGCATCGAGCGAAGCTTCATGTGGAAGGTGAGCCCCAGGACGTACTCTCGAAAGCTCTTCACCGTCGCGATGCGCTGGAGCGCCGTGAGGCTGTCGATCGCGACCCTGTCGGGCTCGAATGTGTCGATCGTGGCCTTCAGCCGCTGCAAGTGGTCCTCGAGTGACGCCGCTTCGGGCGCGGCTGCCACGATGCGCAGACCGCCGTCACGCTCCATGGTGGTGAAGTCCATGCCCCAGGCGCGCGCGTTGCGCACGAGCTGGTCGTGGCTCTCCTCGAAGGAGTGCAGCAGGCAGCGCTGGCCCGCCCGGACGCCGCCTGCGACGAAGTGCGCGGCGAGCAACGACTTGCCAGTCCCCGTCGGTCCAGCCACCAACCACAGCGACTTCTCGAACAACCCCCCGTGCACCATGGTGTCGAGCGCGGGAACGCCCGTGGTGAGCCGATCTGTCGAGCTCGCGTAGTCGATGGAGCTCACCGCGATCGGCACGACGACGATCCCCTCGCCGCTGAGCAGGGTGAAGAGGTGCTCGCCCTTCAGGTGCGACCCACCGCGCATCTTCAGCACCTCGACGGTGCGGCGACGCTTCTCGCCCTCGAGCGCGTTGCGCAAGATGATGACGTTGTCGGCGACGAACTCCTCGAATCCGAGCGCCGTGATCGGGCCGTAGTCCTCTGACCGCTCGGCGGTCACCACCGAGCTGACCTCGGCCTCCTCGAGGGTCTGGGCCAGCTGGAAGAGGGCTCGACGGGCCGGGTTGCCGCTCTCGAACTGGGCCATCAGCGAGCCGGCGGAGTCCAAGGCGACCCTGCGCGCGCCCGTCCGGTCCACCGCGGCGAGGATCCGGGCGAGCAGCGGACCGAGGTCGTAGTCGTTGCCGGTGAACACCGTCTCGGACTGGTACTGGGGCGACGCGTCGATGAAGGTCCAAAGGCCGGCCTCCTCCCATCCGGGAATATCCCAGCCGAACGAGCGCATGTTCCGGCGGATGCCGTCCGGGCGTTCCTCGAAGGTGACGAAGACACCGGGCTCGCTCGAGTGCTTGATCCCCGATGCGATGAACTGCGCTGCGAAGACGGTCTTGCCGCTGCCCGCCGTACCTGCCACGAGGCTCAGTCGATTGCGCGGGAGGCCCCCGAAGGTGACGAGGTCCAGGCCGGGGATCCCGGCTGCCAGGCGTTCGATCGCCCCCTGTCGGACTGTCGTCACGACGCGTCCTGTTGACCGAGCGGCAGTTGCAGGGCGCGCGCCAGCTCCTCCACCGAGCGAAGCGAGCCCACGACACGGATCACGGGCGCGGGCTGGAGCCGCACGATGGTGGGGGCGGCAAGGACGCCGTCGCGCTCGGTGTCCACCCCCGGCTGGCTGACGTCGACCAGCTCGATGGAGAAGTCGAATGTCTCGCGCGTCCGCAGGGCGAGCTCCTTCACCGCCGCCTCGGTGCGGGTGGAGCGAAGGTCACGGGAGTTCAGATAGGTGCGCAGCACCACTCGGGGCCGTCCACCGAGCTGGGAGACGTCCTCGATACGGCGGGTGCCGTGCGGGAACATGCGCACCGAGACGACGGTCGCGTCGTCCATCGGTTGCCCGAGACGAGCCGTCGTCCGGCGGGCGAGCTCGGCGGCCGACGCGATGGGCCCGTGGAGCCCGCGCCCCGCGCGCACGAGGTGCTCGAGCGTTGTACCCAACGAGGAGGTGCGGCGCTCGACGAGGCCGTCGGTATAGAGGAACAGCGCGGCGTCGCCCGGCAGTGGGTGCGTCGTCGCATGCCGCTCCCCCACGATGCCGAGTGGCGGCCCGCTGACTGCATCGAGGAGCCTGGTCTCCACCCCGTTGGCGAACAAGATGGGAGGGTGACCCGCGCTCGCCACGTCGACGCACCTCGAGGCGGGGTCCACCACGGCGCACGCCAAGGTGGCGAAGAGCTCGTCGTTCGTGCGGACCAGGCGGTCGTCGATGAGCGACAGCACAGACGACGGCGAATCCGTGCGGCGGAAAAGCCGATGGAGCTCCGCTTGGAGCTCGTCCGCCTTCTCGGCGGCGTCCGGGCCGACGCCCGCCACGTCACCGATCACGATCGCCACCCGACCGTCCTTCAGGTCGATCACGTCGTGGAAGTCACCAGCGACGTCGCCGACCATCGGACGCCAGCAGGCTTCGACCATCAGCGACTGCACGCTCATGGTCTCGGTTCGCCAGCGTGCCGGCATCAGCTCGTTCGGCCGGCCGTGTCGAAGGGGCGGGCATGATCGGGCACCGGCAGCCGATCGGACCTCATGCGCCGCCGCGCTCTCTGTGACTGTCGCCAAGCTCGCACCTGTGTCGATCTCCCCGGGCGTCGGGCTGCGGTCACCTAGCGCCCGAGCTCCCAGGTGCCTTCAGTCTCAATCCGACGGTGTACTCCCGTTGTTCGACTCGAACAAGTCGAGCGCGAGAGGGCGCTGCACGCTCCCAGGCGTCGTCGGCGATGCAACGCGCGTCGCAACGTGCTCGGTCGCGACGTGCTCGGTCGCGGCGTGCTCGGTCGCGGCGTGCTCGGTCAACTCGCTCGCGTCGCGCGACCCGCTACTTCTCACCAGTGTCACCGGCGACCGAGTAGACGACCTTGGTGTTTCGCGTCTCGAGGAACGCTTCCAGGGTCTCTCCGCGCATCGCCGCGTAGACGTCGAGGTTCGAGAGGCCGAGCACCGCGGCGAGCTTCTCGAGGACGAAGAAGATGGCACCGTAATGGATCAACCCCCGCCAGTCGCGTCGACGCAGCAGATCTCTCTCCTCCTCACTGAGCCCCGCCTCGTCGAAGCTGGCCTCGGGATCGGAGAGGAACCGGGCTCGGTGCGCCGGGTCGACCATCGCGTGCAGGTACGTGTTCAGGCGAAAGCCCTTCACGCTGCGCGCCAGGTCGAATGGGTAGGTGCCCGAGAGGGCATCCGCGCCGGATAGCTGCTCGGCCATGCGCTCGCGGTGGCGGAGTGCCGCGGCCGAGGGCATCTCCACGGTCTGGCTCTCCAAGACGAGCGTCCCGATCGCGGTCATCGACGGAAGGTAGTACGAGCTATGCACTCGCTCGACCGTCTCGGACAACGCCCCGCGCATGATCAGCCACATGATGACCTCGGCGCCCTCCATGCCGCCGAGCGCCGCGTACTCCGCGTGGGTCATCTCCGCGAGCGACGCGGGATCGTTCGTGATGGCGTCGACGAACTGGCGGTCCCACTCGGGATTGTTGAACCCGGCGCGCTCGCCATGCACCTGGTGCGACAGTCCGCCGGTCGAGACGACCGCGACACGGATGTCCTCGGGGTAGCTCTCGATGGCCCGTCGGAGCGCCTTGCCGAGCTTGAAGCAGCGCGCCGCGCTCGGAATGGGGTACTGCAGCACGCCGACTTGGAGCGGCACGAGGGTCGTCGGCCAACCGGCGTCGTCGTGGTCGAGCAGGACCGACATCGGCGAGAAGAACCCGTGGTCGAGCGGCTTGCCTTGGAAGAAGGACATGTCGAACTCGTCGGTGACGAGGCTCTGGCCGATGTGCTGGGCCAGTGGGGGGTTCCCCTGGATGGGCGGCAGGGCCCTCGGGCCACCGCCTTCGTCGGCCGGACGGTACTCCTCGCCGATCCCGAGGGCGAAGGCCGAGTAGTGGTCGAAGAAGAACGACGTCACGTGGTCGTTGAAGACGTAGACGATCGCGTCGGGCTGCTCACGGCGGAACCAGTCGCGCACCGGCGCAAAGGAGCGGAAGATCGGTGCCCACGCCTCGTCGTCCTGTTTGTGCGCGTCGTAGGCGAAGCCGATGGTCGGCGTGTGCGACGCCGCGACTCCTCCGATGATCCGGGCCATGGTCGCTCCTTAGGGTTCCTGCGCTCGCGGATCCGCCTGCGCCGGCTCGGTCGGCGGCTGGGCCGACGACGAGCGGAGCTCGCTCTCGAGCTCTTCCATGCGCTTGGCGTTGCGCTGGAGGTTCTCTTCGAGCTCGGCCCGAAGCGACTGCAATTGCTCCATCTTCGCGTCGATCCGTTTGACGAGGTCGGTTCGGATCCCCATGACCTCTTCGAGCAGGCGGCGGCGCAGTGCCGGTTCCGCCGTGCCATGGAACTCGCTCTTCAGCGCACCGAGCCTGCGTTCGGACTCGATGAAGGCGCGGACCTCTTCGAGCGCGAGGCCGAGCCCGTCGCGCAGCTCGAGAATGCGACGGAGCTGGTCCGCCGCGCTCGGGTCGTAGCGACGCTCGCCTCCCGCCGTGTAGACGGTCGGCTGGAAGATCCCACGCTCTTCGTAGTAACGGAGGGTGCGGGTCGACACGCCGGCTCGCGCCGCGACCTCGCCGATGCGCAGTCCCGAGGTCGCCGCATCGTCGGACGGATCCGCATCGGCACTGCGTGCAGCCTTGGAACGTGCGCTCGTGGTCAATTTTCCCTCCCCCTCTCGGCGGCCACAGCCAGCATGCCAGCTGTCACTGGGTGCGGGGCCCTTGTTGGACCGCGGCACGGGCCGGTCGCCGGCGGCGGCGTCCCGAAGCGCCGTTGCGCCGGTCGACATGGCGGTCACCGTCACCTGCGCGTGCGGACGTCCGCCCGTTTCCCTCTCCAGCCGACCCCTCGCCCGCAGCGCGCACCGAGAGCCCGTCGTGTGCGACGGCCGCGTACTGGGGCCCGGCCGCGCCAGGGCCGGCGACCGCCGCCGATTCGCTGGCAGGCTCGATGTGCACGTACTTGCCACCGCGCAGCCAGGACGCCACCGCGGCGATCAGGCAGGCGGCCGCCGCGAAGTCGAAGGCCTCTCGCAGGCCCGCCATGAACGGCGAGGCGATGAGGCGCGGGAAGAAGCTGCGTCCGGTGAGGAAGGCGGCCTTTGCGTGCGGCAGGTGCGCGAGCGACGGGCCGAGCAAGGTCTTGATCGGGTTGTATCCCAAGAAGGCCGCGAACAGCGCAGACGTCGGCGGCAGGTGAGAGACGCTCGCCGCAGCCGCCTTCGGCACGCCGTGCGCGGTGAGCCCGCCATAGAGCGCGCCCGGGAGGTGCGAGGAGAGCCCCACGATGATCAAGGTGAAGAAGATCCCGATCGAAAGGACCATGGCCGAATTCTGGAACGTCGCCGCCATGCCGGCACCCGCACCACGCTGGTCCGGGGGGAGGCTGTTCATGATGCCCGCCCGGTTCGGCGACGAGAAGAGGCCCATCGCGAGACCGTTCAGGAGCAAGAGCAGGGCGAACCAGATGTACGAGAAGTTCGCGGGCAGCACTTCGAGCAGCGCGAAGCTCGCAGCGGCGATCACCATCCCGCCCGTGGCGAACGGCCGGGCGCCGAAGTGGTCGGACAGGATCCCCGAGATCGGACCGGCGATCAGGAAACCTGCGGTGAGCGGCAGCATGTAGATGCCTGCCCACAGCGGGGTCGAGACGAAGTTGTAACCGTGCTGGGGGAGCCACATCCCCTGGAGCCAGATGATCAGGATGAACATGAGTCCGCCACGGCCGATGGCCGCGAGCAGCGCGGCACCGTTGCCGGCGACGAAGGCCCGGATGCGGAAGAGCGGCAGGCGGAACATCGGGTTCTTCACCTTGGTCTCGATCCACCCGAACAAGACGAGCATCGCCAGGCCGCCGCCGATCAGCCCGAGCACCTTCGGGCTCGTCCAACCCATCGTGCTCGTGCCGTAGGGCAGGATGCCGTAGGTGATGCCCGCGAGAAGGGCGACGAGCCCCACCGCGAAGGTGAGGTTGCCCCACCAGTCGATGGACGACGGCGTGCGCACGCCCTTCTCGTGGAGGTTGAAGTAGGCCCACACGGTGCCGACGACCCCGATGGGCACCGAGATCAGGAACACGAGCCGCCAGTCGATCGGCCCGAGGATGCCGCCGAGCACGAGGCCGACGAAGCTGCCGGCGATCGCCGCCACCTGGTTCACCCCGAGCGCCAGCCCGCGTTGGTTCGGCGGAAAGGCGTCGGTGAGGATGGCCGAGGAGTTCGCGAACAGGAGCGCACCGCCGACGCCCTGAAGGATCCGCATCGCGACCAGCCACCAGGTGCCCGCCGTGCCGGTCATCCAGTCGATCGACAGGAGGATCGAAAAGATGGTGAAGACGGCAAATCCCAGGTTGTACATCTTGACGCGGCCGAACATGTCGCCGAGGCGGCCGAAGCTGACCACGAGCACCGCCGTCATCACCATGTAGCCCATGAGCAGCCAGAGAAACAGCTGGGTGTTGGAGGGTGCGAGAGGGTTCAGGTGCACGCCCCGGAAGATGTCCGGGAGCGAGATCAAGATGATGGAGGAGTTCACCATCACCAGCAGTGCGCCGAGCGTCGTGTTCGAGAGGGTCAGCCACTTGCCCTTGTATCGGTCGCCGTCTGCTGCGTGGGCTCCCGCCTGCCCTGCGTGGTCCATCACGCCGCCCGGCGAAAGGGCCCGTCCCGATACTTCGCTCGTCATCGCCTTCCTCTTCTGCTTCTACCGCTCGTCTCGTCTTGGCGCTCTTCTGCCGCCCGTCTCGTCTTGGCGAGCGGCTTGGTGAGCGCCGTCGTGCGGGTCCGCCGTGGACACCGGCGCAGATTTTTCTTGACGTTGACGTTAGCGGCAGTGCCAAGTATCCGCGCGCTCGGTCACCCGCCGAAGCGAGGGCGCCCGCCAGACGGGCGAGCGCCAGCTCGGTGGTCGGGCCCCAGCCCGGGACGCACAGGGAAGCTGGCGCGCACCGCGGTCCCCTGCCCGGGTGCGCTCTGGACGTCCAGCTGTCCGCCGAGCAGGTTGGCCCGCTCGGTCATGCCGACGATGCCCAGGTGCGCCCTCGAGTCGTCCTCGTCCGCGACGACGAACCCCACGCCGTCGTCGGCAACGCTCAGGCGCAGCAGGTCGGCCTCGAAGCAGAGCCGCACCTCCACGTGGCGCGCGGCGGCGTGGCGGACGGCATTTCGTACTGCCTCTTGAGCGATGCGGAAGGCCCCGAGCTCTGCCTCGGGCCACAGCCGGCGTGCCTCCCCCTCGACGAGAAGCTCGACGACGAGCCCGCTGTCGTCTTCCACGTCTGCAAGGAAGCTGGCGAGCGTGGGCACGAGGCCGAACTGATCGAGTGCCGGCGGTCGCAGGTCTCTTGCGACGGAGCGAAGCCGGGTGGCAGCCTGGAGGGAGCGGACACGGGCGTCCTCGAGGCCCGCCGCAACGGCGGTGGGCACCCCCGCGGACGCACTGAGCGCCTCGAGCCTCCTCGCCAGATGCAAAAGCAACTGGAGCGGCTCGTCGTGGAGCTCGCGCGCGAGGCGGCGACGCTGCTCCTCTTCGGCAGCGACCATGAGCGACCGTCGCCACGCCGCGCGCCGCGCCTCGCTGCGCTCCTCGGTGACGTCGCCGAAGACGAGCTGTGCCGCCGCGCCGTCGGCGTCCGGCAGCTCTACGAGGTCGACCCGGTAGTCACGCCCGTCTCGCAGGGTGACGACCCGATCGTGCAGCATCTCGATCGTGTCGCCTTCTCCGACGAGTGCGCCGGCCGTCGCGCCGATCGCGCCGTCGCCGAACAGCGCCCTCGCGGCGGGGTTCGTAGCTCGCACCGACCCTCCGGCGTCGAGCACGAGGATCGGCGCTCGGTTCGCCTCGAAGAGCTGGCGATAGCCGGCTTCGGCGCGCAAGCGACCGAGCGTGGCGCGCTCGACACGCGCGTGCGACCGGCGCTCCGCCTCTATCCGCTGCCCGAAGAAGATGGCAACGGCGTCGACGAGCACCAGGTTCACGACATCGGAGGGGGCGTGCCCCTGGTCGTGAGGGAGCACGAGGTCGGGGAGCCACAGCACGGTCCCGAAGAAGGCGGTCGCCGCCGACCCGCTCAGCCCGAAGCGGACGGCGGCATACCCGACCGGCACGATCAGCAAGGCGACTGGGATGCCACCGGGAAAGGCGCCGGTCTCGATCGAGGAGTGGAGATCGGTGAGCAGGTGCGCCCCGGCGAGGAGGAGGACGACTGCTTGGATCGCCCAGAAGCGTCGGTCGGCCAGCAGTGGGTGCAGCGAGCGACTCACGAGATCGGCGGGTCCGCCGGCGCGCTCGTCTGGGCTCTCGCCTGGGCTCTCGCCTGGACGTTCGCCGGGACCGACCCGAGCCGCGTCAGACGCCCGGCGTCTTGCCATCGTCACGGCGCAGCGAGCCAGATCGCAGCGCGTACGCGATCGCCTCGGCGCGCGACGCGGCGCCGAGCTTCGCGAGGACGTTGGAGACATGCGACTCCACGGTGCGCACCCCGAGACAGAGCTGCTTGGCGATCTCCTTGTTGGACCGACCCTCGGACAGCAAGGCGAGCACCTCTCCTTCCCTCGGCGTGAGGGCATCGGGGTCTCGGCGATCGGACAGCGGCGCTCGCCGCCTGCGGCTGAGCCTCGACGACACCGTCCCGTCGAGGACGAACATGCCGCCAGCCACGAGGCGGACGGCGTCGAGCAGCTCCTTGCCCGAGGCCGTCTTCAGCAGATAGCCCCCGACGCCGATCTGGAGTGCCTCCGCGACGTAGGCCTGGTCGTCGTAGGCGCTCACCACGAGCACACGGGTGGGCAGCCGACGGCGCGCGAGGTCCCTCGCGAGCTCGAGCCCGCTCGCGCCCGGCAGGTTGATGTCGACGAGGGCCACGTCGGGGGCGAGCCGGTCGACGAGCGCGACGCCTTCTTCGGCGGTGCCGCACTCGCCCACCACGTGCAAGTCGGGCGCGGACTCGAGCAGCTGCGCCGTGCCTTCGCGCACGAGCGCATGGTCCTCGACGATGACGACGTCAACCGCGTCAGCTGCGCGGGCGTCGCGGCGCGCTTCACGGACGCGAGATCCCTCCGTGCCACCACTGAGCGGTTCGCCGCGTGGCACCGTGGGAGCACGGAGGGGGACTCCGGGTACCCGGTCTCGCTCGACAAGCCCACGCGTCTGCCCTGGGATCGTTTCTCGGGGTGTGCGTGACGCTCGCGGGGACGGGCTCACCGTTCGCCGTCCTCGTCCACGGCGCCATCTTCGACCTCGCCGGCATGCGGGGCTACCAGGGCATACGGGGCTACCAGGGCATGCGGGGCTACCAGGGCATGCGGGGCTACCAGGGCATACGGGGCTACCAGGTGACGAGGGCCGCACCCGGCGTCGGCACGCCCTGGTGCCAGGAGAACCTTCTCGGCTCCTCCAGTTCTTCCAGCTCTTCCAGCCGTGGAGCGGACGTCCATGCGACGAAGTCTACTTACTGACTTGACGTAGTGTTCAAACGTGGTTAAATAAAAGTCAACTGTTGTGCTATAGGTAGGAGGGGCCGATGGCCATCGACCTGCAAGACCGCAATGGCGCTGACGGCGCTGACGGCGCTGACGGCGCTGACGGCGCTCCTGGCACCGTACGTGCCGCCGGCGCTCCTGGCACCGCCGGCGTCCCCGCCGACCCGGTGTCGGCGGCAGTGCGGCTCGGCCCGCCCAGACGAGCCGGGATCGAGGAGCGGTTCGCAGCCACGGACCCCGAGCCAGGGCTCGAGATCACGCGCAACCCGCGTGTCGCACGGCTCGTGCGGAACCGCTTGTTCCAATTCCTCCTCATCCTGCCCAACCAGATCGTCTTTTGGACCGTGATCTTCGTCGGCGTCTTGGGCACCGCGATCCCCGGTCTGAACTTCGGCGCCGCGATCACCTGGTACGTCTGGTTCTGCCTCGTGTTCGTCATGATGGTGGTGGTCGGCCGGGCGTGGTGCGCCATGTGCCCCTTCGGCGGGTTTGCCGAGTGGATCCAGCGACGCAGCTTCTGGCGCCGGACGCAGAAGACCCTCGGCCTCGGCCGCAAGTTCCCCGAACCCCTCGCGCGCCTCGGGTTCTTGATCCCGGTCGTGAGCTTCCTCGTGCTCACCTGGATCGAGGAGTTCTTCAACATCGCCGGTCCGGGCAACCCGGCCGACACCTCGTGGATGGTCGTGGGGATCGTCTCGTCCGCGCTCATCTTCTTCTTGGTCTTCGAACGGCGGACGTTCTGCCGCTACGTCTGCCCGCTCTCCACCTTGATCGGCACCGTCGGGTCCATGGGCTCGGTGGCGGGGTTCCGCACCAAGGACCGCGAGGTGTGCCTGTCGTGCCAGACGAAGGACTGCATGCGCGGCGGCGAGCACGGCTACGGCTGCCCGTGGTACACGTGGCCGGGGAGCGCGGACTCGAACCTTTCGTGTGGGCTGTGCTCGGAGTGCTTCAAGGCCTGCCCCGAGGGCAACGTGGGACTGTTCCTCCAGCGCCCGCTCACGTCGGTGGTCGCCCCGCGCCGCCGCCGGGCAGACGTCGCGTGGGGCATCGCCCTTTTGTGGGGGCTCGTCCTCTTCCAGCAGATCAATGCCACCAGCGGCTACTTCGTCGTCGACAGCTGGTTGAACCGCTTCACGCTGGTGCCCCACTACCCGAACCCGATCGACTACCTGGGCATCATCGCCCTCCTCGGTCTGATGACCGCGGGGGTCGCCTGGCTGATCTCCCGTGGCCTCGGCCGCCGGGACGTCGCCGAGACCTATCGAGACAGCTTCGTCGACCGGACGTCCAGGTTCCGGGCGTTCTTCGTGCCCATGGCATACGGGCTCATCCCGGTCGTGGGTGCCGACTACTTCGCCCGCCAGCTGCCGAAGTTCTTCAAGCACTCTGCTCGAGTGGTGCCCGCCGTCGCGCACATCGCCGGGTACATGTCGGCGAGGTCGTCGATCTACGGCTTCCACATCCTGTCCGACGGGGGGATCGTCTTCGTCCAGGTCGCGATCATCATCGCCGGCACCGCGGCATCGGTGTGGACCATGTGGCGGATCACCGGTCGGGAGCTGCTGCCGATCAGCCGGAACGCCATCGGCATCCGGATCGCGACGCTCGGCGTCGTCCTGTCATGCGGGGCTGCGGCGAGCGTGCTCTACGTCCTCATGCACGCGGCGAGCTGACGAGCCGCCGGACCAACGGGAGGAACCTCATGGCCATCACGATGCCCGACAAGGACGCAATCGACATCGACGCGCACGAGGCCGACCGACCTCACGTCCACGTCGTCGTAGACCGCTGCGCGGGCTGCCAGGAGTGCGTCATCCGCTGCCCGGTCGACGCGCTCGACATGGACCCCCGGCGCTGGGTGGCGGTTGCCGACGACGAGCGCTGCGTCGGGTGCCGCCAGTGCGTGCGCACGTGCCCGTTCAGCGCGATCGTCGTGACGGGCCCGGCGCTCGCAGGGACCCGGGCGACCACCGAGGTCGTGCATCCCGAGCCGCTGTTCGCCGACGTCGGCGAGGTCCGCCGTGGCCTCCACAGCTGGGAGCAGGCGCTGGCCGAGGCGCAGCGCTGCCTCTCGTGCCCCGACCCGACGTGCGTGCGGGGATGCCCGGCACACAACGACATTCCCGGGTTCATCGCGGCCATCGCGCAGCAGGATCTCACAACGGCCCACGGCATCCTTCGCCGGACCTCGGTGCTGCCCGACATCTGCTCTCGCGTGTGCAACCAGTCCGCCCAGTGCGAAGGTGCGTGCACGTGGTCCCTCGCAGGTGAGGCGCCCGTCGCCATCGGACAGCTCGAGCGCTTCGTGACCGAGATGCGCGCGGTGCCCCCGCCCGAGCGGAGCGAGCCCATCGACCTCTCGGTGGCCGTCGTGGGCGCTGGTCCCGGAGGCATCGGTGCCGCGTGGGCTCTCGCCGAGGCGGGCGCGTCGGTCACCGTCTACGAGAAGGACCCGGTGCCGGCGGGGCTGCTCGGCTGGGGCATCCCCGACTTCACGCTCCCCGAGGCCGTGGCGAACCGGCCATGGCGTCAGCTCCAAGAGGCCGGCGTGGACCTGCGCTGCGGCGTCGAGGTCGACGCGGCGGGACTCGACCGCCTGCTCGCGGCGCACGACGCCGTCATCGTGGCAACCGGCGCGAGCGTCCCGGTGCGCCTGCCGATCCCCGGTGCCGATCTCGATGGCGTCACGGACGCCACGACCTTCCTCAAGACGGCACGTCGCGCGTTCGAGCACGAGGACGGCATCCCGGCGTGGCTGTCGGAAATGGGTCTCGACGCATCCGGTGCGGACGCATCCGGTGCGGACGAGACCGGTGCGGACGCGTCCGGTGCGAACGCGTCCGGCCGCAGGCCGCACGTCCTCGTGCTCGGCGCGGGCAACACCGCCATGGACGTCGCCCGGACCGCACGTCGGCTGGGGCTCGACGCCACGTGCGTCGACTGGTTGGACGAGCGCTTCTCGTTGGCTCGGCCCGACGAGCTGACGGAAGCCCGAGAGGAGGGCGTCTCCGTCCGCTTCGCCAGGACGGTGTCGCGTCTAGAAGGCGACGGTGGACGCGTCCGGCGCGCGTGGTTGACGCCGACCCGCCAAGAGCGTCGCGACCGCCCCCCGACGGTTCTCCACGACGTGGCAGCCGAGGGCGCCACCGTCGACCTCGTCGTCATGGCAATGGGGTACCGGGCCGACCCCGCAGTCGCCGCGGCGCTGCCTGGCACGCCCGTGCGCCGCGAGGCACACGGGCTTGCGGACCGGCACTGGACCGCGTCGGGCGTCCTTCACAATCCGGCCTCGGCGTTCGCCTACCACAACCCGGTCGGCACGCTCGCGCTCGGCCGGGAGGTGGGGCTGGAGGCGGCATCGCTCCCCGTTCGCGAGCGCCTCTGGGTGATCGGCGACGCGCTGGTGGGGCCGGCCACGGTCGTCGAAGCCATGGCGCAGGGCCGCAGGGCTGCCGCGACCGTGCTCGCAGCGCGCCCCGCGCGACCAGGCCATCAGGTCCCCGGACGCTCCCGCAGGGCACTCGTGTGCTACGCGAGCGAAGGCGGTCGAACCGCCGCAGTCGCGCGCAGGATCGCAGAAGAGCTGACCGACAAGGGACTGCGCGTCCGGGTCCTTCCGATCGAGCGCGTCGGGGCGCCGGAGATCGCATCCGCCGATCTCCTCGTCATCGGCACCTGGGTGAAGGGGTTCGTGGTCGCCAAGGTGGGGCCGCCGCCCGAAGTGCGCGCGTGGCTGGACGGGCTCCCACGGCTCGGTGGCATGCCCGTGGCACTGTTCTGCACCTATGGAGTGGATCCACGCTCGACGCTCGGAGACATGGCCGGCGCTTTGGAGCGCCGCGGTGCCCGGGTGGTCGCCACCTCCGCCCTGCGGCGGGGGGGGAACCCGGTGGCATCGGTCGCCCTCGCGCGGCGCACCCTCGCCGGCGTCAGGGAGCTCGAGGCGGCGGCGGCTGGCGCCACAGTGCCAGCGTCGCCACCGCCAGGGCACGGTAGCCTTAAGGTCTTGCCATGAACATGACGCTGTCCAAGCGCGGTGACTACGTCATGCGGTCCGCGATTGCCCTCGCCCGCGCGTACGACGGTGGCAAACAGCGCAAGATCCGAGAGGTGGTCGCGGACACCGAGGTGCCACGCACCTTCGCGTCGCAGATCCTCGCGGACCTCGTGCGCGCCGGCCTCGCGACGTCCCGAGCGGGACGTGACGGCGGGTACCGCCTGTCGAGACCGCCCGAGAACATCAACGTCTTGGAGGTCGTCGAGGCTGCCGAGGGCCCCCTGCGCGCCGAGCGATGCGCGCTCGGTGACGGGCCGTGTCGATGGGAAGCCGTCTGCCCGCTCCACGAGACCTGGACTCAGGCGACGACTCGGCTGGCCGAGCTCTTGGCGGGGACCACCCTCGCCGAAGTGGCAGCGCGCGACGCGGCGATCGAGGCAGGCGGCTACGCCGTGCCGCCCGACGCCCACCGGTCCCACTCGCGCACGGTCGAGCTGTCCGACCTCGTCCATGTCGAGCTACCGGCCACCGCCGTCCACGACGCCCTCGGTGTCCATCGCAACTGGAGCGCCGCGCTCGGCGCCACGGTGCACGACGTGGGCATGCTCGATGCCGCGACATCCCCGCCCGCACCGCTCGTCGCGGACTGCTCCATCGATCAGGTCACGCCAGACGGCACGTCGACCCCGAGGGCATACCTGCTCGCCTGGCGCCTCTCGGAGCCCGGTGGCCGAAGCCACTTCGAAGGCGAGCTGCACGTGGAAGCGGTCGACGCAGAACGCTGCGAGCTGTCGGTCTCCGGTGCGTGGCACCAAGTGGCCGACGACGCCACGTCCCCAGGGGCGGGCTCGTTCGACACCCGAGCACGCCGGGTGCTACGCGGCGTGCTCCGCCGCGTCGCCCGGGAGGTCGAAGAAGGTGCCTCTCGGCCTGCCGCCCGCCCACCCCGCGGGCGCTCTGCAGTCGCCGGCTGAGAGAACCGAGGCGGTGCATGGGCGATCACCAGATCGCGTCCAGCAGTGCGGTGAACGCATCTCACGTGCGCACGAGGCGGCTACAGCGCTCAGCGAACAGGCTGAAGAACGTCGACACGAACCAGTCAAGAACCAGGTAGGGGGGCACAGTGGTAGCGATCGCCCGGATAGCACACGACACAGCACCGCGGCCTCGCCGGTCGCCTCGCCAGCGCCGCGCGGTGGCAACCAGGCAGCGGGTGTACGAGGCGGCGATGAGCGAGTACGCGCGGGTCGGCATCGACGCGGCGCGCGTGGAGGACATCGTCGAGGCGGCAGGCGTCAGCTGGGGCACCTTCTTCCACTACTTCTCGACGAAGGAGGACGTACTGCTCGAAGCAGCCGCCGCGGTGTGCAAGGCATTCGCGGGCACGGCGACGGCCGGCATCGATGCCGGAGAGGACACGGCGAGCGTCCTGCGCGCAGCGTTCACGTCGCTCTTCGAGTCCGCGCGTGAGCACGCGGAGCCCATACCGCTGCGCACTGCGCTCCTGCGACAGGTCGTCGACCATCCCGGGCGGCTCAGCGCCTACCTCGGCGACGAGATCCCGCCGCCGGTGCAGGTCGTCGCAGACGTGATCTCCGTCGGGCAAGAGCGTGGGGAGCTCCGATCCGACGAATCGGCAGTGTCGCTTGCCGTCGTGCTACTTCACGCCGTGCTGTTCTCGACGCGTCGTGGTACCACCCTTGGACGGCCCGCCGGGATATCACCCCTCGGGAACCTCGCCTTGGAGGTGGTCCTGCGCGGCATGCGGTTCGACGGCGAAGCGCCGCCGGCCCGGGCGGTCGCCGACGTCATCGGCGGATGACCGTGTAGCCGTCGATCTCGCCACCTCGGTCCGACGCTGGCCGAGGCGGCGCCCCGCGTCCGAGCTGGTCCTGTCTCGCCTCCGAGATCCACTGGTCGTGCTGGTACTTGTGGTTGATGAGCACGACGAGCAGGTGACCGGCGACGATGCGGAGCTGGTTCGGCGCCCCCACGCGGCCGTGGTCGATGTCGTGGATGCGGACCTGCACCCGTTCGGCGACTGCGCCACGGCATCGGACTATGCCTTCCGGTGCGCCAGATGCTTGGGAAAGGCCAGCACGAGCGGCGCGGTCGCGGCAACGAGCGCGGCGATCATCCACAAGGGAGCGGTCAGGTCTCTCGTGCCCACCGTCTGGCCGATCGCGAGGACCAACAGCGCACCGATACCATTCGCGAGGCCGAGCGCGATGCCCGCCCCCATCGAGCGGTTCTCCGGAAAGATGTCCTGGCCGATCAGGATCGATGGCGACATCGTCAAGAAGAGCGCGATCCCGAGCGGTGCTGCCGTGACCCAGATCCATGCGCCGTGCACGTAGATGATCGGCACGATGAGCGCAGCGGTGGCCACCGACGAGACGGCCAGCACGTGGAGCCGTCCGATCTTGTCGGCCAGGTGCCCACCGTAGAGGTTGCCCACGACGCCGACCACGAGCATGACCGTGATGATCGATGCCCCCGACACGAGCGAGCCGCCGTGAAGGTGCCACAGGATCGGGATGAAGGTCAACAGTGCGTAGATGGCCAGCGAACGAATGGACTGATACGTCACGAGGACGACCATCGGACGGGTGTGGCGGCGCCATTGGATGCGCTGGGGGGATCCGGACTTGGCAGGGAGCCGGGGCGCGAGGTGGGCGAGCAGCGGCACGGTCACGAGCCCGGGCAGTCCGACCAGCCACAAGTAGCCGAGCCCGAGGTGCACCACCACAAGGCTGGCGACCGTGGGCCAGATGCCCCGGCCGAGCTCGCCTCCGACGAGGAACGCGGAGGTGAACAGGCCGTGGCGTCCGTGCACCACGCTGCGGACGGCGGCCAGCGCCTGCGGATGGAAGAGGGCGTTGCCGACACCGACTGCGAGCAGCAGCACCAAGAGGAGCCACGTGCTGTGCGCTTCGCCGAAGAGACCGCCACCGAGTGAGCTGATGGCCAGTCCGCCGACCACGAGCACCCGGCCCCCGAGGCGGTCGGCGAGCCAGCCGGTCACCGGCTGGAGTGCCTGGCCGATGGTGAGAGCGGCGATCAGGACACCGGCCATCCGTACCGGATCGTGCAGGGAGACGAGCATGGCGGGGAGCACCCCAGGCAGGTAGTTCGCTGCCCCGTCGTTCAGCAGGTGGGACCACGTCAGCCCGAGCAACCGTCGGCGGTCCACCCAAGGCACGCCGGCAGCCGCAGGCAATCCTGCAGCCGTCGGCAATCGTGCAGCCCGAAGCGCTGCATCCGACGTGTTCGCCGCCACAGCCGCACCGTACCGCCCCCGGCTCGCCCACCCGATCCGCACGCGCGCCCGTACCCTCGGAGCACTCGAGACGCTGGCAGGAGCACACCTCGGATCGGATCTGTAGCGGCGCACATTGGCCCGAACTGTGCCTTCCGATGCCGCCCGGATCGGCTTACCGTCGACGCCATGGAGCAGACGAGCGAGCCGACGAACGAGCAGATGAAGAGACGCGCCGTCAACTTCGAGACCGGCAGGCGCAATTGCATCACGTGCACCAACGAGCGCCGGTAAGCCCTTTTCGAACCGATGGCACGCATTTCGGACATGTTGGCAGCAGGGACGACGTACTCGTTCGAGTTCTTCCCGCCCAAGAACCACGCTGAGCAGGCGACGCTGACGCGCGCGCTGCACGAGCTGGAGCCGTTGCGTCCATCCTTCGTCTCGGTCACCCACCGGGGGGGCGCGTCCTCGCGCCGGCGGACCTTCGACCTCGTCACGGCGTTGCGAAACGTCACGACGCTCGAGGCGATGCCGCACCTCACCTGTGTCGGTCACACGCGTCTCGGGCTCGCCGACGTCCTCATCGCGTACCGCAAGGCCGGCATCGAGAACCTGATGGCACTCGGGGGTGACCACATCGACACCGGCGACGAGGCCGTCGAAGAACTGCGGTACGCGGCAGAGCTCGTGGAGCTCGCCCGTGCCATCGGCGGCTTCTGCATAGGTGTCGCAGCCCATCCCGCGGGCCATCCAGCCTCCCCCGACATCGAGTCCGACAGAGGCTTCCTGGCGGAAAAGCTGGCTCGAGCCGACTTCGCTGTCACGCAGTTCTTCTTCGATGCAGCGCTGTACGCAGGGCTGCTCGACGATCTGGCGCGCCGCGGAGTCCACAAGCCGGTGCTGCCCGGCATCATGCCCGTCACCTCGCTCGCCTCGATCCCCCGCATGGCCCAAATGGGCTCTGCGGTCCCGGAATGGGCTTGTGCACGCCTGGCTGCGGCCTACGAGCGCGGGGGAGACGATGCGGTGCGAGCCCAAGGCATCTCGATGGCAACCGAGCTTTGCCGCGCGCTCTTGGACATGGGCGCGCCGGGCCTGCACTTCTACACCTTGAACCGTTCGACGACGACTCGTGAGATCTGCGGCGCGCTCGGGCGAGCCCCAGCGCTCAGCGTCGCCAGCTGAGCGCGCTCGCGCGACACCCGTCACCGTTGCAGATGCCAGTTTTCGCCCTCCGCTGACCGCCATACGACCATGCCATCACCTCTTCTGCGCCGGCTCGATCCAGAAGGCTCGGAGTACTTGAGCGCATTGCGCGAGCGACGCGTGATCTTCGACGGGGCTACCGGCACGAATATTCAGCGGCAAGAGCTCGACGCGTCGGATTTCGGGGGTGCACACCTCGAAGGGTGCAACGAGGTCCTGGCGGTCAGCTGCCCGTCTGCCATCGAGCGACTGCACCGTTCGTTCCTCGAGGTCGGCGTCGACGTGATCGAGACCGATACCTTCGGCGCCTTCTCCGTGGTCCTCGCCGAGTACGGGCTCGCCACACGCACCCGGGAGATCAACCTGGCAGCGGCCGCGATCGCCAAACGTGTGGCGGCCGAGTTCAGCGCGCCGGACGCACCGAGGTGGGTGGCCGGCAGCATCGGCCCGGGGACGAAGTTCCCCACCCTCGGTCAGATTCGCTACCCCGAGCTGCGAGCGGCCTACGAGGAGCAGGCATCGGCTCTCCTCGAGGGGGGCGTCGACTTGCTGCTGATCGAAACCGTCTTCGATCTCTTGTCTGCAAAGGCGGCGATCAACGGTGCCCGGCGCGCCATGACGGCGCTCGGATGCCAGGTGCCGATCCAGGTGCAAGTGACGATCGAGTTGACGGGACGGATGCTCCCGGGAACCGAGATCGGCGCTGCCCTCAGCGCGTTGGACGCCATGCAGGTCGACGTCATCGGGTTGAACTGTGCAACGGGCCCGGCCGAGATGGACGAGGCGGTCCGGCACCTGTGCGCGCACTCGCGGGTGCCGGTCTCGGTGATGCCGAACGCAGGGCTTCCGACGGTCGTGGAAGGCAAGATGCACTACGACCTGAGTCCCGAGCAGCTCGCGGACTATCTGTTCCGCTTCGTCGCCGACTACGGCGTGGCGGCAGTAGGCGGGTGCTGCGGCACGACGCCGGCTCATCTCGCAGCCGTCGTGGATCGCCTGCAGGGGACGTTCCCGGCCGCACGCCACCCAGTACACGAGCCCAGCGCGTCCTCCGTCTACAGCGCAGTCCCGTTCAGGCAGGACACGTCGTTTCTCGTCGTCGGTGAGCGGACGAACGCGAACGGCTCGAGGCGATTCCGTGAGGCCATGCTCGAAGGTGATTGGGACGCCTGTGTCGCCATGGCGCGGGACCAAGTCGCCGAAGGTGCGCACATGATCGACGTCTGCGTCGACTACACGGGCGCCGATGGCGTGGCGGACATGACGGAGCTGGTGAGAAGGCTCTCGACCCAATCGAGCGTGCCACTCATGATCGACTCCACCGAGGCGCCGGTGGCCGAGTCGGCACTCCAGTGGCTCGGCGGGCGTCCGGTGCTGAACTCGGTCAACCTCGAAGAAGGTGACGGTGAAGGCACCAGGCTCGATCGCTTCCTGCGCTTGGCTCGCGAGTACGGAGCGGCGGTGGTCTGCACCTGTATCGACGAAGACGGCCAGGCCCGCACCGCAGAGTGGAAACTGCGCGCCGCGCGCACGATCCACGACATCGCCGTCGAGCGGTATGGCCTGGAGCCCTGCGATCTCCTGTTCGATCCACTCGCCTTGCCGCTCTCGACGGGCATGGTAGAGAGCCGGCGAGACGGCGTCGAGACCATCGAAGCAATCGCCAGGATCAAAGAGGCGCTCCCAGGAGCACACACCATCCTGGGGATCTCGAACGTCTCCTTCGGCTTGAACCCTGCCGCACGGCAGGCACTGAACTCGGTGTTCCTCCACGAATGCGTGAAGGCCGGCCTCGACGCGGCGATCGTCCACGCCTCGAACATCCTGCCCCTCTCGCGCATCGACGAGCGCGCTCGTCAGGTGTGCCTGGACCTCGTCCACGACCGGCGGCGTGATGGCTACGACCCACTACAGGAGCTGCTGACACTCTTCGAGGGCGTCACCGCGTCGTCCGCGAGCAGCGAGACCCATGCGGATTGGCCGGTCGAACGGCGACTCGAACAGCGAATAGTCGACGGAGACCGCCCCGGGCTGGAAGACGATCTCACCGAAGCGCTCGAAAAGGGCCATGAGGCACTGGCCATCGTGAACGACATCCTCTTGGCGGGGATGAAGACGGTCGGGGACCTCTTCGCTTCCGGCGAGATGCAGCTGCCGTTCGTGCTCCAGTCGGCAGAGACGATGAAGGCTGCCGTCGCGTTCCTCGAGCCGCACATGGAGCACGCCACACAAGGCGGGAAGGGCACCGTCGTGCTCGCGACCGTGAAAGGCGACGTCCACGACATCGGCAAGAACCTGGTCGACATCATCCTCACCAACAACGGCTACGAGGTCGTCAACCTCGGCATCAAGGTCAGCATCGCGGACATGCTCGCAGCGGTGGAAGAGCACCACGCCGACGCACTCGGGATGAGCGGGCTCCTCGTGAAGTCAACCCTCGTCATGCGAGAGAACCTCGAGGAACTGAACCGACGCGGGCTTGCCCACTTGCCAGTGCTTCTCGGTGGCGCGGCACTCACCCGAACCTACGTCGAGCGGGACCTCCGCCAGATCTACCAAGGGCGAGTCTTCTACGGTCGGGACGCGTTCGAAGGTCTCCGTGTCGTCGAGCGCCTCGTCGAATTGCGGCGCAACGGGGAAGACGACCCCGCCTTCGGCAGGGAGATCTCGGAGCGACGAGTCCCTTCGCGACACCGAGAACAACTCGGCAGCGGGGACTCGCCTGACCCGGGCACGTCCAGGGTGCAAGGACTCCGTCGCTCGCCGGAGGTCCTCTCCGACAATCCCTTGTGCCGGCCACCTTTCACCGGGAGCCGCGTCGCCAAGGGCATCGCGCTCGACGAGATCGCGGCATACCTGAACCAGACGGCCCTCTTCAGGAACCAGTGGGGGTTCCGGCCCCAAGGGGACGAGGACGACGCCATGTTCAAATCTCGCGTGCAGGCGGTCCTCCGCCAGGAACTGGCGAAGGCAAAAGAGGCAAACGTTCTCGCCCCCCAAGTCGTCTACGGGCATTTCGCCGCTGCCTCCGACGGGAACGACCTCGTGGTGTTCAAAGACGAGTCGCGGAGCACGGAGTGGATGCGCTTCAGCTTCCCGCGCCAGACGAAGCCGCCCTGGCTCTGCGTCGCCGACTTCTTCC
>JAJZMN010000139.1 GCA_021850345.1 Actinomycetes bacterium
CGTTTCCCTTCCGCCGTCGGGGCCAGACGGCTCCGCCCTCGTTGTCACAGCCGGCGAGGGGTCAAATCGCGAGCCGTCATGCTGGGCGGCTCCGCCGCGCCGTCCATCGCGGCGGGGTCCCCCAGCCCCCTCCCTCCCCCGAAAGGACGCCCAATGACTGCACTCGCGGCCGACACGCCCGACCTCGATGTCCACGCCGACCTCCTTCGCTGGACGAACTTTCGCCGTTCCGTCAAGGCGGCCGCCGGCGAGGCCGATCTCCGGGCGAAGGAGTGCGTGCTCGCCCACGACGCCGACGGTGCGGCCGCGGCGTTCGCGCACGCCGACGTGCTCCGTAGCCGGGTCCTGCCGGCCATCGATGTGCAATCCGGTGATTCCGGACAACCGTTCCGGTCGAAAGCGGACAACCGTTCCGGTCGATCCCGGACATCCGGGGTGGCGCCGATGGTCGGTCCTTCGTCAGATGCGTACGTTCGTGCGGCGGCCTCCTTCCCGGGATGCTACGAGAGCGCTCAGCTCGATGCCTCCTCGTCCTCCGGCTGGCGCTTTCGCATCGACGGCCCCTTCATGGCGATGCGGTGCGAGGACTGGAGGATCCGGTCGAGGACGGCTTCGCCGAGGGTCGGGTCCGACATGGCCTCGAGCCACTTGTCGACCGGCAACTGGCTGACGACGATGGTCGAGCGCAGCTGGGAGCGGTCCTCGATCACCTCGAGCAGGTCGCGGCAGGCGTCGATCCCGGTGGGAGTGAGGAGGAAGTCGTCGAGCACGAGCAGCGACACCCTCTGGAGGCTCGAGAGCAGCCGGGCGTAGCGGCCGTCGACGCGGCCGAGTGCGAGGTCGTCCAGCAGGCGCGGCGTGCGCGTGTAGAGCGCCGTGTGGCCCCGGCTGATCGCCGCCTGCGCGATGGCACACGCGAGGTAGGACTTGCCACAGCCGGTTGCTCCGGTGATCACGACGTTGTGGTGAGCGCCGACGAAACGAGCCTCGGCGAGCGACAGGACGACGGAGCGGTCGAGCCCGCGGGGCGAGCGGAAGTCGACGTCCTCGATCACCGCCTGGTGGCGGAGCTTGGCTGCCTTCATGCGCGACGCGAGCCGGCGCGAGTCGCGGGCGTCGGCCTCCCGGTCGACGAGGAGGCCGAGGCGGTCCGGGAACGGGAGCTCGTCGTAGGTCCCCGGTGCCTCGATCTGCTCGGCGAGTCCGCTCGCCATGGCCGTGAGCCCGAGCGCCTCGAGCTTCCCGATCGTCTGGTGGACGAGCATCACGCCTCCTCGGCGTAGTAACGCGCGCCGCGGAGGTTCTCGTGGCGGGGCGGTGCGGGCAGCTCCTCTGCCGAAGACAGTGGCATGGCGTCGAGGCCCTCGGCGAGGATCGACTTCACCGAGCTGTAGGAGATCGCCCCGCAGGCGAGCGCCCGCGTGCACGCGGCCGCGACGCGCTCGTTCCCGTACCGCTTGGCGAGCGACATGAGCCCGAGGCACGAGCGGTAGGCGTGCTCGGGGTGCGGCCGGGACTCGAGCAGCTTCTCGGTGAGGCTCGCCGCGTCGGGAGAGATGCTCCTCGCCCACGACACGAGGCGCGACGGCGTCCACTCGGCATGGGCGCGATGGCTGGCGGGCATGTGTGCCGGGTCGGTGACGTACCGGCGCCTGCCGTACTCGCGCACGTGGCTCGCGACGCGCTCGGTGCCACGGAAGACCTCTACGGTGCTCGCCGTCGCCCGCAGGTCGAGGCGCTGGCGCACGAGTCGGTAGGGCACGGAGTAGTAGCGCCGGTCCGGCCCCTCGACGTGGTAGTCGATGTTGGCGGTGACCTTCTTCCACTCGGCGAAGCCGTAGGTGGTCTTCGGCAGCGGTGCCATCACGTCGCGCTCGAGCTCGTCGAACAGCTCCCGACGGCTCGTCGGCTCGCCCCTGAACGGTCGTCTGTTCACGAGCTCGAGCTGGGTCCGGATCGCCTCGTTCGCCTCGGCGAGGCTGAAAAAGCGCCGGTTCCGAAGCGGCGCCAGCACCCAGCGCTCGCAGACGAGCACGCCCGCCTCGACGGCCGCCTTGTCGCGGGGCCGGGCAGTGCGCGTCGGCAGCACGACGGTGCCGTAGTGCTCGGCGAGCTCGGCGTAGGTCCGGTTGAGCTCGGGGTCGTAGAAGCAGGCCTTCGAGACGGCCGCTTTCAGGTTGTCGGGCACCGTGACCTCGCTCACGCCGCCGTAGTACGCCCACATGTGCTCGTGCGCCCCGAGCCACGACCTGAGATCCTGGCCCCGGGTCGCCTCGGCGTACAGGAGCCCGGAACAGCCGAGCACCCCGACGAAGACCTCCGCCCTCGTGGCCTCGCCCGTGCCTGGGTCGACGATCTCCACCGTGTCGCCCGAGAAGTCGACGAAGCACCGCTCGCCGGCCCGGTAGCTGAGGCGCATCACGACGTCCTGGCCGGCGAGCCAGGCCTGGTAGTGGTGGCAGAACTGGCTGTAGCCGTGGCCGTCGGGGTTCTTCTCTTTCCACTCGATCCAGACGAGCCGGAGCGTGACGTGGCGGTCGCGACGCTTCAGCTCCCGGTGCACCTCCCGCCAGTCGGGGACGGGCCGGCGCGCTGCGAACGCCGCCGAGGCCGGCGGGTAGAGCAGCTCCTCGAGCCGCTCGTCGTCGAGGTCGTCCGGCAGCGGCCACCTGAGGCCGCGGGCCTCGGCTCGTGCCAGCACCTCGTAGACGGTCGTCTTGCCGGCCCCGGTGCTCGCGGCGATCTCCCGGTTGGCGAACCCTGCGGCCTTGAGCCGCAGGGCTTCTCTGATCTTTCGCATGGATAGCCTCTTCCTCGGCACGTCGTCCTCCTTCGCTGTGCTGTCCTGCACGAAGTAAAGGAGGGCGCGTGCCGCACGTGGTGGATGAGGCGCCGCCCCGGGGTCAAGAGTGTCCGCTTTGACCCGGAACCCGTGTCCGCTTTCGCCCGGAACGAGTGTCCGGGTTCCGCCGGAATCAGTGTCCGGGATCAGCCGGATTGCTCACCATCGACAAGGAAATGCAGGCCCGCTTCACCGCCGCCGCGCTCGTGGGGCGGCTCTCGTGAGCGCCTCGCCCCGCCAGCTCATCAAGGGGGCGACCGTCATCAAAGTCGCGCGCGGCGGCACCGTGGTGCATGGGGTCGTTCGACCTTCCCCCGAGCTTTCAGCCGATGCGCTCGAGGACATCGCCTGGCGAGCGCCGAGGGAGCTGCCTGGCGGTAACGGCAAGGGGCTCCGCCTCCTCGAGAGCGGTGTCTACCGAGGCAAGCCGTGGCGGGTCACTACGCCGAGCGGCGCCGAGGAGGTCGTGACGGAAGGCGACTGGCTTGTAACCGTCGCACCGCGGGGGATCGCCGGCCTCCCCTCGTCATTCGAGAAGAGCCTCCTCGTCTCGATGCTGTCGGAGTCATCCACCCAACGAAAGGAACACGAAGTGAGCGACACAGCGATCACCCTCAAAAAGGCCGTCCGCGACTGGCTCGCGCCGGTCTACAAGCAGGCGAAGAAGGCCGCCAAGAGGGGCGACTTCATGAAGGCGCGCGACCTGCGATACGGCATCTGCGTGACGAAGCTGCAGCTGCAGGAGGGCCGCCGGGCGGCCACGCGCTCGTACTCGCGGTTCGGGCCGAACACCGCTGAGCTCTTCGAGAACATCAGCACCCTTCCCGACGACCGCCAGGTGGACGGGATCTGAATGGGATTCCTCGAGCGGCGCCGGCTGTCGCTTCGCTGGCGCCTGAAGCACGCGAATCCGCAGCAGCTCCCCGTTGAGCAGTACCTCGCCGAGAGCGTGGCGGCGTACCTCGACGCCCGCAAGGCGGCCCCGAAACAGGCGCAGATGCCCTACCGGCGCCAGCCGTGGCACGAACCTCCGTTGTCGACCAGGGAGCTACTCGAGCGCCAACGCGAGGAACTGATCAGGAAGGCAAACAGCAGGTGAGCGCCATCATCGCTGGCGGCACTCCCAACACCCTCCTCTTCCGGGACGTGACTCTCCGCGTCACCGGCACTGTGGGAGGCGACCGTCAGGGGCACGACGCACCGGCTCGAGCCACCGCGTCGGATGGTCACCCGCCGTAGGCCGTGGCCGAGACCGCTGTGAGCCTCCCCCCGCCAGCCGGACACGTTGCTATGCGCCTTGCTGCTGACGGTGACGGTACTGGATCTCCCACTCGGTCGGCGGGAC
>JAJZMN010000264.1 GCA_021850345.1 Actinomycetes bacterium
TCCCGCTCGACTCGGGACCGAAGAGCTCCACGATCCTGCCCCGGGGCAGGCCCCCGATGCCGAGGGCAAGGTCGAGGGAGAGGGCGCCCGTCGGGATGGCCTCGATGCCCATGTCGACGTGCTCGCCCATCCGCATGACTGAGCCCTTCCCGAATTGCTTTTCGATCTGGCTGAGCGCCGTCGCCAGTGCCTTGTCGCGGTCCTCAACTGCCATCGCTGTCTCGTCTCCTTGTCGTGGCGTCCGGTCTGCAGTCGGCGACTGTACGGAGGGGGTGTGTCACCGACCTTAGTTGCGAACGCGTGTTCGATGTGGGATGCGGGGAAGCCTTCCGTCGCGGCCGCCGCAACCGTCACGACCGAACGGTCGCGGTGACGAGCGTGGTGTACCGGGCTCCCGCCTCGTCGAGCTCGGAGCGAACGAGATCGAGCTCCCGCACCCGCCAGCGCGCCTCCAGCGGGGCCCCTGCGAGCGACGAGGGCACCGTGCGTCGGCCCCGGGCCCGGGCGAGGGTGAGATGCCCCTGGAAGGGCTCGTCGAGACCTGCGTCCGGGAAGAGCGACCCCATCGCCAGGCGCACTCGGCGGGCGACGTCGTCGATCCCTCGGACCGGCACGCAAAGGACGCGCCGCCCGAGGCGCTCGGTCATCGGCCCGAGACATGCCTCGGGCGCGGCTGCCGCACGGTCGACCGCCGCGACCAGCACGGACCCCACCTCGCCGACCCGCGACCGCGGGACCGTGCCGAGGAAGGCGACCGTCACGTGCCACTGGTCCGGCGTCGTCCAGCGCACGGCACCGGCCGCCGGCCGCCCGTGGGAAGCCAACGCGCCCGCCAACGCGCCCACCACCGCGGGCGGCGGCCAGATGGCGACGAAGAGCCGGTCCGACGGCTCGGCCGGCTCGCTCCGCGTGGGGGCACCAGCGGGTTCGGCGCCGACGGGTTCCGCGTGGGCCGGTTCCGCCTGGCTCGGCGCGGTTGTGGCGTCCCTCGAGGGGGTCTCCCCGAAGGCGCCGCCCGCCCCGTTCGCTTCAGGTCGGCCCATCGCGTGGCTCCAATGCGCCTCTGGCTACGCCTCGGTGAGGCCCGCCGGGGGCTGAACCGCCGGCCGATCGGCCTGCGAAGGGTCGGCTGGCGCGCCGAGAACGAGCTCGTCGCCCCCCGCCGTGACGGTCACCCGGCTGCCGGCCGCCCGAGCGAGCCGGTCGAGGAAGAGGAACGAGAGGGAGGCGTCGCCCTCTTCGGCACGGAGGATCTCCGCTTCGTCGACGTCCATGAGTGCAGCAAGCGCCGAAGGCTCCAGGTCTGCCTCGACACGGATGTCGTGGACGAGCGTGCCGAGCCGCTCGGCGAGCACCGCCTCGGCGTACGCCCTCGCATAGGCGGCGCCATCTTCGGGCGGGAATTTCCGCCGCAGTTCGTCGAGCCTGACCATCATCGGCTCCGCTCCAGTGCCCATTCGGTCGACCGCGTGCGGGCGAGGATGCGCTGCGCGCGCGCCACCTCGCGGGGCTCCCGGTCACGCTGCTTTCGGAACGTCGTGAGCGCCGTCACCTCCCGCCCTTCATTGAACGCGTACATGATGCGCCTCGATACGCCTTGGCACGAAAACCGCAGTTCGTAAAGCCCTTCCCCGAGTGCACGGCTCCTGGGCATCCGCAACTCCGGACCTGTGGACGCGAGCCGGTCGAGCGCACGGTCCGCGAAAGCCCGGTCCCTTGCGCCCAACCGCACGTACCACCTCGCCACCTCGTCGGAGAGCTGGACGTCCCACCGGCCCATGACCACAACGGTCGGGTACTCCGGTTCTTCCGCGCGACGGGGAAGGGGACAGGAAGCTGGAGCGCGACCAACGTCAGCCCAGGGTCGGTCCTGCGATCCCGCCGGCGGGTGTGAGGAGGGTCCGCCTGAGCAGGTCGAGCGCAGAGATCGCCGAGAACTGTCGCACCCGTTGGCGATCACCAGAGAGCCGGAGCCTTCGGGCGTGGGTGGCACCCTCGGGGAGCGCGAGCGCCACGAACACCGTCCCGGGGGCGAGGTCCTCCTGGGGATCGGGCCCCGCCACGCCGGTGATGCCCAGCCCGACCGCTGCGCCGAGCACCTTGCGGGCACCTTCGGCCATCGCCACCGCGGCGGCCTCGGTGACGACAGGGCCCTCCGGCACACCCAGCACGGAGAACTTGACCGACGAGTCGTAGGCCACGACGCCTCCACGGAACCATGCGCTCGCGCCCGGAACATCCACGAGCCGGGCGGCGACGAGCCCGCCGGTCAGCGACTCCGCGACTCCGAGCGTCAGCTGCCGCTCCACCAGCAACGCGGCGACCGCCTGCTCCATCGACACCTCGTCGACCCCGAAGACGATGTCCCCGAACGACGACCCGAGAGCCGCCCGCACCTCCTGCTCTTCGGCATCGAGCAACGCACGGGCCTCGACGTCGTCGAGGGCGCGGGCCGTGAGCCGGACCTTCATCCCTTCGATGCCACTCGCGAGAAAGGCGATCGTCACGGTGCCGCCGGTACGGTCGCCACGGGCCAAGCCGTCGAAGCTGTCGAGCGCGTCGAGCGCGTCGATCCTCTCCTGCAGCGCCTCGGCGAGTGCAGACTCGCTCACACCCCACGTCCGGAGGACGCGGCTCAGGATCACGCCTGACTGCCCCGCTTCGGCCATGCGGCGACGGAGGTCGGGGAGCACGGCCCGCCCGAACATCTCGGTCATCTCGTGCGGCACGCCGGGAAGCGCGTACACCACTTTCCGTCCGACCGGACAGATCAGCCCGGGTGCCGTACCCCGGAGCTGGTCGATGACCGCGGCCCCGGAGGGCACGTCGGCCTGACGGAGATTGCTCCGGGGCATCTCACGACCCCGGGCCCGGAAGAAGCCTTCGATGCGGCGGGCGATCTCTTCGTCCCGGCGGAGCGGGACGTTCATCACCTCGGCGACCGCCTCACGGGTGATGTCGTCCTGGGTCGGGCCGAGGCCGCCACAGGTGATCACCGCGTCGCCGCGTGCGAGCGCGGTCCGCAGCGCTGTCACGATGCGTCGATGGTTGTCGCCGACGGCCTGATGGAAGTACGAGTCGACACCGGCCGCCGCGAGCTGCTGCCCGATCCACTGGCCGTTCGTATCGGCGATCTGGCCCAAGAGGAGCTCGGTGCCGACCGCGACGATCTCCACCCTCATGCCGCCCCGTCCCTCATGCGGTGGCCGAGGTGCCTGCCGGCGGGGGGGAGGTGCCGCCGATCGCGCGGCGACCGTCCCGGAGGTACTGCGCCCCGCTCGCCAACGTGAGAGCGGTCGCCGCCCACGTCACGGAGAGCTGGAGCGTCCGGTGAGTGGCGAGCGGCGGGACGAGGTAGGCGGCGACGGCCAGCTCCTGGACGATCGTCTTCACCTTGGCGAGGCGTCGAGCCGGCACCGAGACCCCTCGACGTCCGGCCCATGATCGGTACGCGCTCATCCCCACCTCGCGCGCGGTCATGACTGCCACCGGCACCCAGGGCATGCGACCCTGCACCGCGAGCGCGAAGAAAGCGCCGAGCACGAGGAACTTGTCTGCGAGCGGATCGAGAAACGCGCCTGAGCGCGTGGCCCCGTGGCGGCGGGCGAGCCACCCGTCGACGCCGTCGCTGCTCGCGACCGCGACGCCGACCGCGACCGTGACCCAACTCGCCCCTTCGGTCGCAATGAGCCCGACGAACACGGGTGCGGCGAGGAGCCGTGCGGCGGTCAGCGCGTTGGCGGGCGTGGCGAGAGCCGACGGTCCGTAGCTCGGGGACGCGGTTCCGGTCATCGCCGAGCCGCCGCCTCCGGCGGCGCGGCGGGCCAATCGGCAGGTGCGGACGGCGCCCCTTCGCGCAACGTCTCGGGGGGCTCTCCGACGAGGTCGGTCCCGAGCGAGGCCGTCAGGACCACGTCGACGATCGTGCCGACCGGCAGGGTCGGCGGCACCCGGACGACGCCGTCGATCTCCGGCGCCTCGTGCACCGTGCGTCCACGGCCCGGCGCGTCCACGAGCACCTCACGGACCTCGCCGACCAGCAGGTCCCGCCGGCGAGCCGTGATCACGTCCTGGAGCTCGGTGCACTCCCGGAGCCGCTCGAGCGCGAGCTCCCCGGGCACCTGGTCGTCGAGGCGCTCGGCGAAGGTGCCCGCCTCCTTCGAGAAGGTGAAGAAACCCGCCCAATC
>JAJZMN010000247.1 GCA_021850345.1 Actinomycetes bacterium
TCATGGCCCGCCAGCGCGCGCTGACGAGCTGGCGGGCCGCCGACGAGGGCCAGCCCGACGGGGCCGCCCGCCCGCTCGATCCCGCGGACGTCGGCACCTAGCGGCCCGAACGAGACGAAGAACAGAGGGGGGCACAGGGCATGGGGTTCGTGCAACGCCACGAACTGTGGAGCGAGGCGCAGCACGAGGCCGCCGCGGCGATCCGCGTGAGAGCACGGGCAGATCTCGACGTGGTACGCCTCGCCTTCGCAGACCAGCATGGCATCCTGCGCGGCAAGGCGGTGCTCGTCGACGAGCTCGACCGCGTGCTCGACGACGGGATCGGCATCGTCTCCTCCCTCCTGTTCAAGGACACCTCGGGACGTACGTCCGTGCCGATCTTCGCCAAAGGAGGGGCGCTCGACATCGCAGAGACGCGCAACGCAGCTGACATGGTCATGATCCCCGATCCCACCACCTTCCGGACGCTGCCTTGGGCGCCACGCACCGGTTGGCTCCTGTGCGACCTGCGGTTCGCGAACGGCCAGCCCGTGCCGTTCTGCAGCCGGTCGCTCCTGCGCCGTGTCATCGGGCAGAGCGCGGACCTCGGCCTCGAGCTCGTCGTCGGACTCGAGGTGGAGTTCCACCTCTTCGCTCTTGCCGACGCGAAGCTCGGGCTCTCCGACATCGGCCAGCCGAGCGCCCCGCCCGACGTCGTGCACTTGAACCGGGGCTATCAGCTCCTCTGCGAGCAGCACCTCGACGAGATGTCGCCGATCCTCGACGCTCTACGTGAGAACCTGGTCGGCCTCGGGATCCCGTTGCGCACGATCGAAGTGGAGTTCGGCCCGAGCCAGGTGGAGCTCACGGTGCGCGCCCAACCGGGCATCGCCTCGGCGGACACCATGGTGCTGCTGCGCTCGGCGGTGAAGCAGGTGGCAGCGCGCCACGGCTGCCACGCCACTTTCATGTGCCAGCCGCAGATCCCCCAGGTCTTCGCGAGCGGCTGGCACCTTCACCAGTCGCTGCGCCGGACGCTGCCCACCAACCCCGCTACTCCCACCGACGCCCACGGCACCGAGGGCCCTCGCTACGAGAACGCCTTCACCCCGACCGTCGCCGCTGACGCGCTGAGCGACACCGGGCTCCAGTACCTGGCGGGCCTGCTGGCGCACGCCCGGGGGACCAGTGCCTTCTCCACCCCCACGATCAACGGCTACAAGCGCTTCCGCCCCTATTCGCTCGCCCCCGACCGGGTCGCCTGGGGCGCGGAGAACCGGGGCGCCATGGTGCGCGTGGTGGGCTCGGCGAATGTCGACACAGTGCACATCGAGAACCGCCTCGGCGAGCCCGCGGCAAATCCGTACCTCTACATCGCCTCGCAGCTCGTCGCCGGCCTCGACGGCATCCGACGCGAGCTCGACCCCGGCCCGCCCACGTCCGAGCCCTACGACACGCCAGCGACCTTGCTCCCGAGCTCCCTCGCCGAGGCGCTCTGTGCCCTCGACGAGGACGCTGGGCTGCGTGAGGGCATGGGCGAACACTTCGTGGACTATTACCTCGCGCTCAAGCGCGCCGAGGTCGCAAGGTTCGAGGCCACCGTCACCGACTGGGAGCAGCGTGAGTACTTCGGGCTCTTCTAGGACCAGGTGAGGAGGGCCCGGCGCCCGGTCAGCCGAACAGGACACCACAGCCGATCAGCACACCACAGCGCAGTACTGTTCGCCGGACCCGAGCGAGGCCGGCGGGGGGAGGAGCACGAGATGAGCACACAGCGCAGCGCCTTGGCCCAGGACTCGGCGGGGTTCTGGCAAGCCATGGGGCAGTCGATGGCGGTCGGCCCGCTGTTCTCGGCCGCCCTCTTCGGCGGCATCATCGCGGGCATCGCGGGGTCGGCCGGCCCCTTCGTGCTCGTGGTCTCGACCGTCGGCGTGGTCGCGGTCAGCATCGTGATCGCGACCTTCGCCCGCCGGCACCCGAACGCCGGGTCGATCTACGGCTACTTCAAGTACTCCACGCGCTCGAACGGCGTCGCGAACTTCGGGGCAGGGATCTACTTCTACGGCCTCCTTTGGCTCGGCGCTGGTGGGATCTACATCGGCTTCGGGATCCTCTTCCAAGAGTTCGCCGCCCGCTACCTCGGCTTCGACCCGCCGTGGTGGGCACCGGGGCTCATCGCCGTCCTCGTGGTCGCCGCCATCAACGTGGTGGGCGTGAAGCCGTCGGTGCGCGCCCAGCTCGTGATCCTCGCGGTCTCGGCGATCCCGTTCCTCATCCTGGCGGTCAAGATCCTGGCGGTCGGCGGGGCGCACGGGAACACCTGGCGGGCCTTCGACCCGCAGGCCCCGACCGCGGGCAGCATCTTCTCGGCCTTCTTGTTCTGCATCATCTTGTACCTCGGCTTCGAGCTGTCCTCGGCGCTCGGCGAGGAGGCAAAGCGCGCGACCAAGACGATCCCGTGGGCGGTGGTGGCGACCGTCGCTGCCGTGGGCGCTTTCTACATCCTGATGCAGTACGTGGGCACGATCGGCTTCGGCCTCGACGCTGCGCAGAAGTCCTGGGGCGCGAGCCCCAACGGGCTCGCGGTCCTCGCCGGGCGGTACCTCGGGAGCTGGGCCGAGGTGTGGATCTACGTGGCCGTGCTCTTGGACATCCTGGCCGTCGCCCTCGGCTTCACGGTCAGCGCGGCACGGGGCCTGTTCTCCCTCGGGCGCGACGGCGTGCTGCCGGGATGGCTGTCGAGCGTTTCGCGCTGGAAGACCCCGGCACGGGCGAACGCCACCATCGCGTTCGGGGCCTTCGCCATCATCCTCGGCTTCTTGTGGTCGCCGCTTCGAACAAAGTTCGAGGCGTTCGTGATCACCGCGGGCGTGGGGGCGATCTTGATGCTGCTCATCTACGTCGGGCTCGGCGCGACGCTCCTCGTCCAGGCCACTCCCGCCCGGGGCCGGCTGGTGCGCATGGTGATCGCGGCGGCGGCCATGACCGTCGCCGGCCTCGGCATCTACGGGTCGGTGACACCGTTCCCCACGGGCCCTGCACGCTGGGAGATCTGGTTCGCCTTGATCGGCGTGGGGGTCGGCCTCGCGCTGGCGTCGGCCGGCGCGTTGCGCCGCAGCCCAGCCCCCGATCCCGCGCCCGCAAGGAAGAAGGAGGGCGAGCTCGTCACCCAGGGCTGACCGCCGCCCAGCACCGAGCCCCTCGCCATCGCCCCCCCGCCATCGCCCCCCCGCCATCGCCCCCCCGCCATCGCCCCGCGGCCCTGGTTCGTGGTCTCGGGCGGGGAGCGGTCATGCCTGCGCGGTCATGCCTGCGCGCCCGCGCCCGCGCAGTCGCGCTGGCTCGCAGGCCTCGAAGCGGCAACGATGAGCGTCGTGGAGCGCTCCATGCAAGCACGTCCGCACGTGCGCCTCTTGCGCACCGAGGAGGTCGAGCAGGCCGACCGGATCATGCGCGTCGCCTTTGGGACGTTCCTCGGCGTCCCGGATCCTGCCGCGTACCTGGGCGACGCGGATCTCGTGCGCACGCGGTTCGCTGCAGATCCCGGCGCCGCGCTCGCGGCCGAGCTCACAGGCGAGCTCGTGGGGACGAACTTCGTCGCCCGCTGGGGCAGCGTCGGCGTCTTCGGCCCCTTGAGCGTCGCGGCGACACGCTGGGACCGAGGGATTGCCCGTGCCCTCCTCGACGCGACGATGGACGTGCTCGACGGCTGGGGCGTCACGCACCGGGGCCTCTTCACCTTCGCCCAGAGCCCCAAGCACCTCGCGCTCTACCAGCGCTACGGGTACGCCCCGCGCTTTCTCACCGCCATCTGCGCGGGGGCACCCGTCGCGCGTAGCGACGGCTGGACGACGTTCGGTGAGAGCGAGGACCGGGCGGCGGCGCTCGCCGCCGCGGCCGCGGTGACCGGCTCGGTCTTCTTGGGCCTCGACGTGCGCAGCGAGATCCTCGCCGCCACAGAGCTCGCGCTCGGCGACACCGTCATGGTCTACGACGACGCGGGCCTCGGCGCGTTCGCGGTGTGCCACGTGGGCGCCGGGTCGGAGGCGGGGAGCGGGACCTGCTACGTGAAGTTCGCCGC
>JAJZMN010000023.1:0-1315 GCA_021850345.1 Actinomycetes bacterium
TCGCGTATCGAACGGGTGTTCGCGGGGCTTACTCGCGGATGTAGGTCTGAGCTGGGCTTTCGCGAACGGTGTGGGGGAAACACTTCCGCATCGCGCCCCGTCTACCAGGACTTTCGCGCTTCCCCCGCTGGGGTCGGGGTCAGTATGCGCTCAGTCGCCGTCCGCGGCCTGACCCACCTCGAAGAGCAGGTGGTGGCCCCAGCGGGCCATCGCCACCGGGCGGGCGGCCACCCCGCTGCCAGCCAGCCATTCCTGGAGGGCGCGCCACTGGTGATCGCGATTGAAAAGGTCGTCGAAGTAGACGAGGGTCCCCGGCCGGAGGCGTGGGGAAAGCCAGTCGAGGACGCACCGGGTGCTCGAGTACAGGTCGCAGTCGACGTTCACGATCAACTGGTCGTGGGCCGGCGGCTCGTAGGCAGGGAGGGTCTTGTCGAACCAGCCCACGACGAATGAGACCCTCGGATCGTCGATCTCGGGAGGCGTTCCGACCGAGAAGGCGCCCGCCTGTGCATTGGGCTGCCAATCCTCGGGGAGCCCCTCGAAGCTGTCGAAGCCGACGAACCGGGCCTGCGCGGTGGCGAGATGCGACGCCCAGTACCGCATCGTCCTCCCGCGGTACACGCCAAACTCGAGGTAGAGCGGCTGCGACCCCTTGACCCGCCGGAGGGCCTCGTCGAAGACGGCGAAGCGGTCGGGAAGGTTGGGGACGCGTCGCCCGACACCGGCCAGCCACCTTCCCTCTTCGAGACCGCCGAGCGCGTTGGCCAACCGTGTGAGGGCGTCGGGGGAGAGGTGTGCGCCCATCGACACGAGTGCCCGGCGAGGCTGGAGGGGGGCGAGCGCTCTGGCGAGGCGGCGGAGGACGTCGCGCGATGTCATCGGGTGGCGAGCATGCCCGCAGCGCGGCGCGCCTGTCGAATGTCGAGCCCGGTGTCTGCGGCCAACGGGCGCGGATGCCAACATGGCCCCCGTGACTCGCCCCATGTCCACCTGTGTCTCTCGGCGCACGCGGCCGGCCCGGGGCCGGGGTACCGGCGTCGGCGTGCGAGGTACCGTCCCGGGCCGCGCCGCCACGCGGCCGACGGCGCCATCCACGAAGGGAGCACCCGGGCGATGCGCATCCTGATCACGGGCCACGCCGGACTGTTCGTGGAGGCGAACGGGCGCACGCTGCTGTGCGATCCGTGGTTCAACGGCGCCTACTTCGGCTCGTGGTTCCCCTTCCCCGACAACGCCGGGCTCGACCTGGGCCGGATCTCGTCGCCTGACTACCTCTATGTGTCTCACCTTCACAAGGACCACTTCGACGCCCGGT
>JAJZMN010000023.1:1325-4015 GCA_021850345.1 Actinomycetes bacterium
GCACGTCGACAAGTCGACCACCGTGCTCTTGCCCGACTTCCCGCTCGACGACCTGCGGCGTGCGCTCGAGGGGCTCGGCTTCTCGAAGTTCGTCGAGACGCACTCGGGCCGCCGCACCGAGCTCGACGGACTGCGGGTGGCCATCGTCACCACCACCTCGGTCGCAGACGGGCCGATCGGCGATTCGGCGATCGTCGTCGAGGACGGCACCACCCGGATCCTCAACCAGAACGACTGCCACCCGCGAGACCTCAGTGCATTGCGGGCGCTCGGCCCCTACGACGTGCACTTCCTCCAGTACTCGGGCGCCATCTGGTACCCGATGGTGTACCGGTGGGACGCGGCGGCGAAGGACGCGGTCTCCCGGGAAAAGCGCGTCCGCCAGGGCCAGCGCGCCATGCAGTACGTCCGGGAGCTCGGTGCGGCCCACGTGGTGCCGTTCGCGGGACCGCCGGCGTTCCTCGACGACGCCCTCTTCGACCTGAACGACCTCGACGACGACCCGGCCAACATCTTCCAGGACCAGCCGAGCTTCCTGCGGACCCTCGAGGAGAACGGGATCGACCGGGGGCACCTCGCCGTGGCCGGATCTGAGATCGAGCTCTCGCCCGGGCGCTTCGAGGTCTCGCACCGCCTGGTCGGCACGGACGTGGGATCGATCTACCGGGACAAGAAGGACTACCTCCGCCGTTACCAGGCACGCCGCCGCAGGGAGATCGAGGCCGCCGTTCCTCCGCCGCCACCCGCGCCGACCGACCCCGATGTGCTCGTCGATCGGATGGCAGAGTGGATCGAGCCGCTGCTCGCGCAGGCACCCTCGGTGCGCATGGCGCTCGGCGGCACCATCGTCCTCGACGTCGGCCGCTTCGGTGTGGCGATCGACCCCGGCGTGGAACCCGGCGCAGATCGCTCCGCGCCGCAGGTGCGTCGCGCGAAGCCGCTGGAGGCCGAAGAGGCCGGCCATGCGTTCTTCTTCGACGAGGCGCTCCTCCGCTCCCTCGTCGACCGACAGGTGGAGGACTGGGTGAACGAGCTGTTCCTCTCCTGTCGCTTCGAGGCCACCCGGCGAGGCGAGTACAACGAGACGGTGTTCAGCTTCTTCAAGTGTCTTTCGCCGCGCCGCATGGCCTACCTCGAAGCCTCGCTGGCGCTCGCCGCGCGCCGGCACGAGAACGGCGAAGCGGCGATCGGCGAGCTCTGGCGTGCGGGCGACTACCTCGTCCAGCGCCAGTGCCCACACCTCGGCGCGGACCTGCTGCGCTTCGGCCACGTGGAGGACGGGGTGCTCACCTGCGCGCTCCACGGGAACCGTTACGACCTCGCCACCGGGCGGTGCCTCACGGCGGAGGGGTTCGACCTCTTCACCGTGCCGGTCGGTGATGTTCCCGAGGACCCTTCGGCGACACGAGACGGGTGAGCATGGAAGACACGCAGTCCACGTCAAGGGAGGTCACCTCATGAAGCGCCGCGCCACGGGTGACGACCGGTGAGCGGGCCGCCCGCAGGTCGAGATCCGCTCGTTGGTCGTGCGGTCGTGCGCGCGTTCGCCGACCGGATCAGCCGGACCCGGGCCCGGATGTCCGAGCTCGGCGTCAAGGTGCTCCTCGTGTCGCACGGGGGGGATCTCCCGTGGCTGACCGGTTATGCGGCGATGCCGCTCGAGCGGATCACGATGCTCGTGATCCGAGAGGGCGAGCTTCCCGTCCTGCTCGTGCCGGCACTCGAAGAAGCCCGGGTGCACCGTTACGACGAGGAGCTCTTCGAGGTGCGACCGTGGCTCGACTCGGAGGACCCGCTCGACCTTGTCGCCGGGGTGGTCGGCAGCGCCGGCGCCGATCTGATCGGGTTGTCGGACCAAGCGTGGGCGAAGACGTTGCTCGGGCTCGAAGAGCGGCTGCCGAAGGCGAGGTTCGTGGCGGCATCGATCGTGACGGCGCCGCTTCGCGCGGTGAAAGACGATGTGGAGGTGGAGATGCTCGCAAGAGCGGGCAGCGCCGCGGACCGCGTCGCGCGCGAGATCCAGGCGTCGGCCATCCGGTTCGTCGGCAGGAGCGAGGCCGCCGTCGCCGAGGAGATCGGCCGCCGGCTGGTCGCCGAAGGCCACTCCAGGGTCGACTTCACGATCGTGGGGAGCGGCCCCAACAGCGCGAGCCCGCATCACGAGAGCGGCGAACGCGTCATCCAAGCCGGTGAGACCGTCGTGTGCGATTTCGGTGGGCAGGTGCTGGTTCCCGGCACGAGCGTCGGATACTGCTCGGACATCACGAGGACCGTCGTCACCGGCCGGCCGAGCGCCGAGGTCGAGGACTGCTACGCGGTCTTGCGCGAGGCGCAAGAGGCAGCGGTGGCCTCGGCCGTCGCGGGAGCGCATGCCGAAGAGGTCGACCGCGTCGCGCGGTCCATCATCGAAGCGGCTGGGCTCGGAGCGGCCTTCATCCACCGAACGGGGCACGGCATCGGCATCGAGACGCACGAGGAGCCCTACATCGTGACGGGCAACGCGACGAGCCTGGCACCGGGCCACGCGTTCTCCGTGGAACCGGGCATCTACCATGCGCAGCGCTTCGGGATGCGGCTGGAGGACATCGTCGTCGTCACCGCGACAGGGCCGCGGCGGCTCAACAACGCCTCGCGCGACCTGGTCGTCGTCGAGAGCTCGTGAACGTGAACACGGGCGCGCCGCGCACCGC
>JAJZMN010000163.1:0-13664 GCA_021850345.1 Actinomycetes bacterium
GGCATCCTCGACGGGCTCGCAGACGCCTTCGGGCGCGCGCGGCGCGCGCGGACCGAGCTCTCCGGCTACGCCGAGCACCAGCTCGTGACGACGTACCTCGCCTCGACGACCGGTCTCCGTCGCCGTCACGTGCAGCCGACGGGGTCGTTGCAGCTCGTCGGACGGCGGGAGGGTCGCTCCGCGTGGGCCGGCGTCGGCACGGCCACCTTCGGCGACGTCTGCATCGAGGAGCTCGAAGCCGCCGTCACCCGAGGCCTCGACTGGGCACGCACCACGGTGGACGTCCCCGCCGGTCGATACGAGGTGCTGCTGCCCCCGAGCGCCGTGGCCGACCTCATGATGTTCGTCGTCGGTGCCGCCGGCACCACGGACGCCGAAGAAGGACGGACGGTCTTCTCCAAGGCGGGCGGGGGCACCCGGATCGGTGAGCGTCTCGCCGAGCTGCCCTTCGACCTGTGGAGCGACCCGCACGCCCCCGGCATCGAGTGCGCGCCCTTCCTGGCGACGCCCTCGTCGGGCGCCGACGTGTCGGTGTTCGACAACGGCCTACCCCTCACGCGTACCGACTGGCTCCGCGCGGGCCGCCTCGAGCGGCTCCTGTGCCACCGCGCGGGCGCGTCGCGGCGCCACGTGGCGCCAACCGCCCCCATCGACAACATCGTGCTCGGCGTGCCGGGCGCCGCTGGGTCGCTCGAGGACCTGGTCGAACGCACCGAGCGCGGGCTGCTGCTCACGTGCTTGTGGTACCTGAGAGAGGTCGACCCCAAGACGCTCCTGCTGACGGGCCTCACCCGCGACGGCGTCTACGTCGTCGAAGACGGCGAGGTGGTCGGGGCCGCCAACAACTTCCGGTTCAACGAGAGCCCGATCGACTGCCTTGCCCGCGCGACGGAAGCGACCGAGACGGTGCGGACTCTCGGCCGCGAGGGTGCAACCTGGATGAGCCGAAGCGCGATGCCCGCGCTGCGCGTCCCTGGCTTCAACATGTCATCGGTGAGCCAGGCGGTCTGAGCCCGTCCCACGCGCCGGCAACCAGCGCGAAGGAGCGGAGGCGGTCCTCGAGCGAGTGCACCCGGGTGGTCACCATGAGCTCGTCGGCCTCGGTCCACGCGAGCAGCGAGTCGAGCCCCGCACGCACGTCGTCGGGGTCGCCGACGACGTGCGTGGCCGTGATCTGGTCCACGACGGCGCGCTCTTCGGGCGTGTAGGGATACGCCGCAGCGGTCTCGGGGCTCGGCAGTGGCGCGAGCCGGTTGGCCCGAAGCATGAGCGAAGAGAGGGCTGACGGGCCGGCGACCCATCGCGCCTCTTGGGCGCTCGGTGCGCAGACGACGGCGATCGCCACCATCACGTACGGCGCGTCGAGCACCGATGATGGCCGGAAGGACTCGCGATATCGCGCGAGTGCCGGCTCCGTCGCGCCCGGGCTGAAGTGGTGGGCGAAGGAGAACGGGAGCCCGAGATGGCCGGCGAGCTCGGCCGAGAAGAGGCTCGACCCGAGCAGCCACAGCTCGGGCAGGTACCCGAGCCCGGGCATCGCCCGCGGGCGCTCGACGCCCCCAGTGAAGTAGCCGATGAGCTCGATGAGGTCCTCGGGGAAGTGCTCGGCGCCCAGCCCGCCAGTCCGGCGCAGCGCCCGCGCCGTGTGATGGTCGGTCCCTGGCGCCCGCCCGATGCCCAGGTCGATGCGGCCGGGATGCAGGGCCTCCAAGGTGCCAAACTGCTCGGCCACGACGAGGGGGGCGTGGTTCGGCAGCATCACACCGCCCGATCCCACCCGCACAGTGGCGGTCGCCGCGGCGAGGTGCGCGATCAGCACGGCGGGCGCCGAGCTCGCGACGGCCGGCATGCCGTGGTGCTCGGCCACCCAGAGCCGGTGGTAGCCGAGCCGTTCCGCGTGGCGGGCGAGCTCGGTCGTCTCGGCGAGTGCCTGCGCGGGGGTCGAGCCCTCCGCGACGGTCGCGAGGTCGAGCACGGAGAGCGGGGGTCGAGCCATACCGTGTACCAACACACCGCAGCTCGCCGGGCTTCCCGGCGCTCCGGTAGGGTCCGGACGCGCCGGAGGGGGCACCTACGCCGAGGACCAGAGGAGACGCGCGTGGCACATCCCGAGACGTACCCGAGGCTCGAGGAGTCCCTGCGCCGCTTGTGGGAGGAGGACGTCGTGCCGGCACTCAGTCACTACACGACGATCCCCTGCCTCTCCCCCGCCTTCGACGCCGACTGGGAGCACGACGGACACCTTGCCACGGCTGCGGCGCTGCTCGCGAACTGGGGTCGGACCCGTCGGGTGGAAGGGCTCTTTGTCGAGGTCGTGGCGTCGGCCGGGCGCACGCCCATCGTGCTGGCAGAGGCAGCTGGCACCAAGGGCGCGACCGGCACGGTGCTCATCTACGGCCATCTCGACAAGCAGCCCCCCCTCGGGACGTGGCGCGAAGGTCTCGGGCCCTTCAGCCCCGTCCGCCTCGGTGAACGGCTCTACGGGCGGGGCACCGCGGACGACGGGTACGCCTTCTTCGCGGCGCTCGGCGCGCTCGAGTCCCTCGACGCCGCGGGCACCCCACGACCACGGGTGGTGGTGCTCGTCGAAGCAAGCGAAGAAAGCGGCAGCCCCGACCTCGCTGCCCATCTGGACGCCCACTCCACGCGCCTCGGGCGCCCCGACCTCGTCATCTGCCTCGACTCGGGATGCCTCAGCTACGACCGCCTCTGGCTCACCTCGTCGTTGCGGGGCAATCTCGTCGCCACCGTCGGCGTCCAGGTCCTCACCGAGGGGGTGCACAGTGGCAGCGCAGGCGGAGTCGTGCCGACATCCTTCCGCCTGCTACGCCGGCTGCTCGACCGCCTGGAGGACCCGGTCACCGGCGAGGTGCGCCTCGAGGAGCTCCGTGGCGACGTCCCCCCGCAGGTCGCGCAGGGCGCGGAAGGGGTCGACTGGCGAGCGGCCGATGTGTTTCCGGTCGTTCCCGGCCTCACGCTCGCCGGGCGCTCCGAGGCGGAGCGGCTCGTACGCCGATCCTGGCTGCCATCGCTGACGGTCACGGGCATCGACGGCATACCGTCGGTGCGCGACGGCGGCAACGTGCTTCGGCCCTCGACCACGGTCAAGATCTCTCTCCGGCTCCCGCCCTCGATCGACGCGACACGCGCCGTGACCGCGCTCGAGCGCGTCCTCACCGACGACCCCCCCGAGGGCGCCGCCGTCTCGGTGCACGTGGAGACGCCCGCGAGCGGCTGGGTCGCGCCCGCCCTCGAGCACTGGGTGACCGACGCCTTCGCCGAGACCTCGATGGAAGTCTTCGGGAACCCGCCAGGCTCCCTCGGCGAGGGCGGCACCATCCCGTTCCTCGCCATGCTCGGTGCCCGCTACCCGGGCGTCCCCCTGGTCGCCACGGGTGTGCTCGGCCCGGGGAGCAACGCGCACGGCCCAAACGAGTTCCTCCACCTGCCGATGGCAGAGGCCGTGACCGCCGCGACCGCGCGGCTCCTGGCAGCGACCGCGACACGCTCGAGACCACCGGGTTAGGCTCGCACGTGGCATACGACGCCGGCACTGGGTGCAGCGCGCGCTGCGATCGGGCCACCCGATGACCACGTCGGACTCGTCCTCGCCTGCGACGGGCCACCGGCCGACAGCGCCGGGTGAGGCAGCTGCGGTCCCGGCTCCGAGCCACGAGGCCCCAACCATCTTCGAATGGCCGCCCGAGTCGCAAGGGCTCGCCCGCCGCCAGTTGGACATCGAGCAGCTGCTCGCGGTCGAGCGCACCGCGATGTCGGTCGTCGAGCCCGTCACCCACCTGTGGCGCCAGCTCGCGACCACCACCGATGCGGCGGTCACCCCGCGCTCGTTGGACGCCGCGCTGAGAGACGCCCTGGCGACCATGAGCCGCCTGCTCTCGGTGAACACCGTGGCGCTGCTCTTGGCAAACGAAGACGCCTCGGAGCTCGTCGTCCGCTTCGCCATCGGCCTCAGCGAGGACCTGACCATCGGCATCGGCATCCGGGCTGGCGAGGGGATGGCCGGCACGGTGCTCGCGAGCCGCCAGCCGCTCGTGGTCGGCGACATCTCGAAGATCCACATCGTCAACCCCGTCCTGCGCAACAGCGGTCTGAAATCGGTCGCCGCAGTGCCTCTGCTCAGCGCAGGGCATGCCCTCGGCGTCTTCTACGCGGCGAGCTACGACGCCGATCGCTTCACGACCGCGGATGCCGACCTGCTCCAGATGGTCGCCGACAGACTCGCCGCAGCACTCGACCGAGTGCGCCTCTTCGAGCGCGAACGCGACGCGCGTCGCGAGGCACAGCAGCTCGCAGCACGCACGCTGCGGATGCAGCGCATCACGGCCGAGCTTGCGAGCGCCCACAGCGCGCACGAGGCCGCCGGCGTCCTCGTCGATGCATTCGCGGACGATGCGTCGGCATGGCGAGCCGTGTGGCTACGCACCGGCGACGAGCTCGAGCTGGCCGCGAGCTCTGGGGCGATGCCTGCCGAGTGGCAACGTGGCGTTCCGGCGCAGGTCGCCGAGGTCGTCGCACGGCGTCTCCCTGCGTTCGTCGACGACGCGCCGTCCCATGCACTCGTCCCGGTCCTTTCGGACGACGACTGCGTGGCCGCGCTCGCGCTCGGCTTCGACGGGCACCACGAATTCACGACGTCCGAGCGCGAGGACCTCACGGCGATTGCAGGACAGGCCTCGCAGGCGTTCGACCGCGCCCGTCTCGCCGCCGCGCAGCATCGAGCGGCGGAGCGAGCGACCTTCTTCGCTCGAGCAGCACAGCTGCTCGCCGAGGCCGGGGATCTTTCGGATACCCTCGAGCGGCTCGCCGACCTCGCGGTCGGCGTCCTCGGCGAGATCTGCCTCCTCGACGTCGTCGGCGAGGACGGACAGATCGCGCGCATGGCCGCCAAGCATCGCGACCGTGCGCGCCAGCCGCTGGTCGACCGGCTCCGGACCGAGTTCGCGCCGGATCCGAGAGGCGAGCACCCCGCGGTGAGCGCCATCGCCGAGGGCAGGGCGAGCTGGGCGGCCCACACGACGGACGCCCTGCTCCGTGCCACGACGGTGAGCAAGGAGCACTTCGCTCTCGTCAAGTCGCTCCACTTCCGTTCCTATCTGACCGTACCGCTCGTCGCCGAGGAGCGTGTCGTGGGCTCGCTGACCTCGATCTCGACGACCCGTAGCTTCGGGCGCGACGACATGGCGTTCGCACAGGAGCTCGCCACGCACGTGGCGGCAGTCGTCGACAACGCCCGGCGCTACGAGTCCGCCTTCCGGACCTCCCGGATCCTCCAGTCGAGCCTCCTGCCGCCCCGGCTTCCGTCCGTCGCGGGGGTGGCGATCGAGACGCGCTATCTGACCGCCAACCGCGGCCTCGAAGTCGGCGGCGACTTCTACGATGTCATCGCGTTGCCCTCGGGAGTCGTCGTCTTCTCGGTCGGCGACGTCGGCGGACATGATCGGGGGGCGGCAGCCCAGATGGGCCACCTTCGAAGTGCTGCTCGCGCCCTCGCTGCGCAGGCGACCCGTCCGGCGCACCTCATCGCCTCGCTTCGCTCTTGCTGGCAGCTCCTCGGCTTCGAGCGGATCGCGACCATGGTCACCGGCTTCCTCGACCCGCGTGGTGGCGGCGTGGTCATCGCGTCTGCGGGCCACTATCCTCCCCTGCTCGTCTCCCTTGACGGGGCGGACTTCCTCCCGCTCTGCCCGAGCCCTCCACTCGGGATCGACGGCCAGCCGCCCGAGGAGTGGCACGGGAGGCTCCGACCCGGCGACGTCCTTCTGGGCTACACCGACGGCGCGATCGACGAACGGCGGACAGGGAGCGAGGCGAGCATGGCCCGCCTGTCATCGGTCGCTGTCGCTGGTGACCGCACGCCCAGAGCCGTGTGCGACCGGGTGGTTGCGATGCTGGCGCCAGAGCGCTCCGACGACGTGGCGCTCCTCGCGCTCGCGCTCGATCCACGCTGACCCGAGCACCCCGGTGCCGAGCCACGCGTCGTTCCCGCGCGTCCTCAGGGCGCTGCGCTGCTTCTCATCGCGGTGACGCACCCACGAGAAATGGGTAAGGACGACTTGGGGTGTTCTTCGGCACCCTCGCTTCGGCACCCTGGAGACGGTCGGCCTTCCGCCGATCGTCTCGCCAGCCACGGGCGACCCACGGAGGCAAGCGATGGCACGTCCCATCTGGACCGGAACCCTGGGGTTCGGGCTCGTGAGCGTGCCGACCGCGCTGTGCAGCGCGACGGAGGACCACAGCGTCCACTTCCACCAGCTCGAAGAGGGGACGGCCGACCGGATCCGCTATCGGCGGGTGAACGAGCGAACTGGCGAAGAGGTGACACGGGACCGCATCGTGCGCGGGCTCGACGTCGGTAGTGGCGAGTACCTGGTCCTCTCGGATGACGAGCTCGACGCCATCGCGCCGCAGCGGTCCACGACCATCGAGATCGTCGACTTCGTGGACCTCTCGGAGATCGATCCGGTCTACTACGACACCACGTACTACCTCGCGCCACGCGGCGATGCGGCCGCGCGGGCCTATGCGCTGTTGCGCGCCGCCATGGAACAGACCCAGAAGGTCGGCATCGCGCTCTTCGTCCTGCGGGGAAAGGAACGGGTCGTCGCCGTTCGCCCGCAGCGGCGGACGCTCGCGATGCAGACCATGTACTTCGCCGACGAGGTGCGCGACCCGCAGGTCGAGATCCCCGACCTGCCAGGGGAAGCGGCGCTCGGCGAGCGGGAGCTGACGGCGGCCTGCATGCTCATCGAGTCCCTCACGACGACCTGGGACCCGGCCCGCTACCAGTCGACCTACCGGCACCAGCTCCAAGAGCTGATCGATCGCAAGCGCCACGGCGAGACCATCGAGGTCGCCGCGCCGGCGCCTCAGCGCGCCGAGGTCGTCGACCTCGTCGAGGCGCTGCAGGCCAGCATCGACGCGTCCAATGCCCGGGCCCGCGGCACCCAGGCCCGTGGGGCCCGCGGCACCCATGCCCGGGCCCGCGGCAAGCGGGGGGGACGGGCGGCAGCTCGGCACGAGCGACGCGAAGATGCCACCCGCCGCACGACACCCGCGGCGCCCACCGAGGGGGATGTCGGCGCGATGACCAAGGCAGACCTGCGGGCCCTCGCGTCCGAGCTCGGCATCTCGGGCCGGTCACGCATGGCAAAGGACGAGCTCGAAGACGCCGTCCGGCGCGTGGCGGGGCGGCAGGCGTCCTGAGGCCCGCGCAGGGCCCACCCGAGCCGTTGCCACGCAGGCCCTGCGCGCCGTCAGCGCTCAGCCGCCGAGCAACGGTGAGAAGAGATCCCCGATCTCCTGCACCCGCTCGAGAACGTCGGTGTGCTCGAAGGCGAGCGCCGAACGCCCGGCGGCGCCGTCACTCACTTCATCCCACGTGACCGGCGTCGACACGGTCGGCCGGGGTCGGCCACGCAACGAGTACGGAGCCACCGTCGTCTTGGCCGCGTGGTTCTGGCTCCAGTCGATCAGCACCCTGCCCACACGGCGGTCCTTGCGCATATTGGACACCACGTCGCCTGGCGCCTCACGCTCCATCGACCGCGCGATGCGGTGCGCCTCATCCCTCACCTCTTCCCACGGTCTGGCGGGGCGCAGAGGCACGTAGAGCTGCAGCCCTTTCGATCCACTCGTCTTCGCATGGGGCTCGTACCCCTTGGCGCAGAGGACATCTCGCAGGCGGAGCCCCACCGCGCAGCACTCGCGCATCGACGCGGGGTCGCCCGGATCCAAGTCGAAGACCATGAGGTCCGCTGGCCCGTACCCACCGGTCGGGACGCAGGAGCTCGCTCTCCACATGGGCGTGTGCAGCTCCAACGCTGCCAGATTGGCGGCCCAGACCAGGCTCGGGCGGTCGCAGAGCAAGACGTAGTGGACGACCGCATCGCCTCCGCGAAGCCGACGGTCACCGTCGCGCCCACGTCGAGCCACGTCCACCGTTCGCACCCAGCCCGGAGACATGCTCCCGGCGTTCTTCTCGAAGAACGACGGGCCTGTCACGCCCTCCGGATAGCGACGGAAGGTCACGGGCCGGTCCGCGAGATGCGGGAGCAGCACCTGCGCGATCTCGGCGTAGTAGTGCACCACCTCGGCTTTGGTGACCCCGGCCGCCGGGTACAACACCTTGTCCAGGTTCGTCAGGCTGATGTCGCGGCCGTCGACCCCGATGGGTGCGCTACTTGCGGGCGTCTTCGAACACCTCCAACAACGTGTTGCAGAACGCGGGCAGGTCGTCGGGCTTGCGGCTCGTGACGAGCACGTTCGGTCCGTTGGTGCACACCTTCACCTCTTGGTCGACCCAGGTGCCGCCCGCATTCTCGATGTCGGTCTTCAGGCTCGGCCACGACGTGAGGGTTCGGTTCTTCACCAGGCCGGCTTCGACCAGCGTCCACGGACCGTGGCAGATCACCGCCGCCGGCTTGCCGGCTTCGAAGGCAGCCCCCGCGAGGGCGACCGCGTCGGCGTCCATCCTGAGCTGGTCGGGGTTCGCGACGCCCCCAGGAAGGACCAGCGCGTCGATCGAGTCTGCCTCGATCTCTCTCACGGTGAAGTCGACCGGGTACGTCTCAGCCTTGTCGAGGTGGCGCATGGTCTGCACCTCGCCAGGACTCGGGGCAATGAGCTGCGGGCGCCCACCCGCCTCCTGCACCGCCAGCCACGGTTCGCGCAGTTCGGCCAGTTCGACCCCCTCGTTCGCCACCATGAATGCCACTCGCATCCCATCGATGCTCGCCATCTCCTCAGTCCTCTCTGCTCGTCCTCGGACTGCTCGCCGATCCGAGCGTCCGCCACCTGGTCGCCCGCACGCAGCTGGCGCAGGCGCCAGCGCCGGCCATGTCGAGCTCCTTCAGCTGCTGCTCCACCGACCAGTGGTCCTGCTTCAGCAGTTCGACCACGTCGATCACGTCGTTCACGCCGACATTGGTCCGTGCCGTGCTCATCGTCCGCTCCTCGTCCGCTCCTCGCTCCGCCGCCTGTTCCTCCGCTGTGCCGACTGTTCGCCGACGTCACGCACTTACCCGATGCGCCGCAGAGCACAACCACCCGCGGAACTCCATTCGAGCTTCATCGACCATTGCACGCCGGGAACATTGGGACGAGCAGGGCACCGTTACGTGCAAAGTCGACGCGGGTAACTAGCTGGCGCACCACGACGCGGCGAACGAGCTGGCGCACGACGTCGCCAGGAACGGCACCGGTCCCCGCAGCCACGCGCCGAGTGCCGAGGGGTGAGGGGTGAGGGGTGAGGGGTGAGGGAGGAGCCGAATGACGGCTGAGACGCTTCATGTAGCGCGATTCGAAGACGACGGCACATCCAAGACCGAACTCCACGTCGCCCTCGCGCACGTCGATGCCATGTGTGTCCTCACGTTGCGCGGCGCGCTACGCGCAGGATCCGTCCGCGTGCTCGAAGCCGAGTTCGACCGTCTCGGCACGAGCTCCTTTCACCGGGTCGTCGTCGATGCCACCGAGCTCACCAGCCTCGACGAGACGGGAAAACGGGTGTTGACTGGCCTCGCACACTACGTCAGGGGGCGTGGCGGAGTCCTCAGCGTCATCGGCGGGTCCAACCCGATCGCGCGCGCACTCGAAGTGGAGCTCGTCCATGAGTGAGGAACGGCCGATGGACTCCGCCGCACAGTCGAGCTCACACGAACGGGCGGTGCTGCGACAGGACAACGGCGAGCTCGACGAAACGTCGTCCGAGTCGTTCCCCGCACGCTGCCCCGCCGCTGACGCCCTCGCCGCGTACGAGCCGACGTGCCCTACCTTCGCTGCTGGGTGGTACGCGGTCGCACGCGCTTCCAGCGCCAGGGATCGCCCATGTCCTCCTATGGCGACCTCGGCCAGGTGATACCTGTCATGGCGACTCACATCGCGCGGCATCACCAATGACGTGCTCGCTTCCTTCCACACCATCGAGGCTGCCGGCATCTCGAGGGAGCAGACCGCGATCGTCGGCTTCTGCATGGGTGGCACGATCGCCTTCTACGGCGCGACCCTGCGCCCGATCGCGACAGCTGTGACCTTCTACGCTGGGGGCATCGTCGAGGCCGGTCGAGTCCGAGGTCGTGCGCTACCCGCAGGCCGGTCACGGCTTCCACTGCGACGAACGCCCCACGAGCTGCCACCCCGAGTCGGCAAAGGACGCCTGGCGCCGGACGCTCGGATGGCTGGAACGTCACGCCGGCGAGCTCGACCCTCCTTCTCGCTGACCTCGGGCGGATTCGAGGAGGCTGCTCGGACTAACTGCGCGGGACGTCGCGCCAGGGCAGCTCGCGGTCGGTACGCGGCTCGCCGGGCAGTCCGAGCACGCGCTCGCCGAGGATGTTCCGCATGACTTCGGAGGTGCCGCCCTCGATGGAATTCGCCCGCGCCCGCAAGAACATTCGGCGAACGTCAGCCGAGGCGAAGGTGAGCTCGGACGGTCGCACGCGGGGGAAGTCGTTGCCGTAGCCCATTCCCTCAGCGCCCATCAGGTTCACGCAGAGCTCGTACGTCTTCTTGTTCTCCTCCGCGTACGCGAGCTTCGCCACCGACCCCTCGGGGCCAGGGGTGCCGACGCGCCGCTTGTGCAGCGCTCGCAGGTTCGTGAGGCGAGCGACCTCGTGGCTGATCCAGCGCTGGACCAAGCGGTCCCGCATGACGAGCGCATGCGGCGACGAGTCCCCCTTCCAGCGCTCGTGCCACAGGCGGAGCGCCTCGGCGATCGGACCCGTGTCACGTGCACCCACGTTCCCGCCGATCGCGACCCGCTCGTTCATGAGGGTGGTGAGCGCGACGCGCCATCCCTCTCCGACGGTACCCAACCGGGCACTGTCGGGCATGTGGACGTCGGTGAAGAAGACCTCGTTGAACTCCGCCTCTCCGGTGAGCTGGTACAGGGGGCGGACCTCGACACCCGGCGCATGCATGTCGACCAAGAAGGCGGTGATCCCGGCGTGCTTTGGCACGTCAGGGTCGGTCCGGGCGAGCAAGAGCCCGAAGCTCGCCAGGTGTGCCACGGTGGTCCAGACCTTCTGGCCGTTCAGCACCCACTCCTCACCGTCGCGCTCCGCACGCGTGGCAAGGCTTGCGACGTCGGAGCCTGCCCCTGGCTCGCTGAAGAGCTGGCACCAGATCTCCTCACCGGTGAACAGCGGCCGCAGGTAGCGCTCCTGCTGCTCGGCGGTGCCGTGGGTGACGATCGTCGGCGCCACCATGCCGTAGCCGATCACGTTGCGAGCCGCTGGGTTCGGCGCCCCGGCATCGCGCAGACGGACAAGGACGCGTTGGTGGAGGGCCGGCGACCGGCCGAGGCCGCCACGCCCCTCGGGGTAGTGCACCCACGCGAGGCCCCGGTCGAACTGCGCGCCGAGAAAGACCTCGGGTGCGTTCGCGCTCGGGGGGAAGTCCGCGAGCAGCTGGTCGACGAGCTCGTCGATCTCCCGCTCTTGCGCCGTGCCCTCCGGCGCGCCGCCGGCAGCGTCCGTCGTAGAGGTGACCGTCACGACCTCTCCTCTCCTGCTCCTGCACCGAGCGCAGCCACCGGGTCGCCGTTCGGCCGAAGCTCCTTGCGTGCGATGACGTGCACGTCGATCCCCCGCTCGGCAGCGGCCCGCAGCACCTTGCGTACCACAGATCCGCTCGTGAGCTCGTTCCAGCGGCTCCGCTGGCTCGCGCCCACCACGATCTGGGTCACTTGGTGCTCGGCGGCGACCTCGACGATCGTACGGGCGGGATCGTCACCCTCGACCTCGAGCCACGTCCCGCCGACGTCGCCGGCAAGGACGCGCATGGCATCGATCTTGCTCGAGCCGCTCGCTTCCCGTTCCGGGTCGCGCACGTGCAGCACGAAGAGCTCGCCTTTGGCCCGCTGCGCCATGCGCGCGGCCCGGCGTACCACCGCGTCGCTGCCCGGCGCGGCCGTGACGGTCACGAGGATCCGCTCGGTCGTATCCCACACCGACGCAGGCCGATGCCCCTCGAGGAACCGGATCAGCTCCTCTTCGGTCTCGTCTGCCACGAAGCGCAGCGCGAGCTCGCGCAATGCCACCAGGTTCTCGGTGCGAAAGAACCCGTTCAGAGCTCCGGGCACCTTGTCGGGCGGGTAGATGTTGCCATGCAGCATCCGGCGTCGCAGCTGGTCGGCCGAGGAGTCGATGAGCTCGAGCTGATCGGCCTTGCGCACCACCCAGTCGGGCACCCGCTCGCGCACCCTCGCGCCGGTGATGGACTCCACCGCGTCGGCGACGCTCTCGAGGTGCTGGATGTTGACCGTGCTGATCACCGCAATGCCGGCGTCGAGCAGCTCGAGCACGTCCTCCCATCGCTTCTCATGGCGCCCGGACCCCGGGACGTTCGTGTGAGCGAGCTCGTCGACGAGTGCCACCTCGGGATGGCGCGCGAGCACCGCGTCCAAGTCCATCTCGCCGAACGTCGCGCCCCGGTACTCCACCTGCTTTCGTGGCACGACGGGGATGTCCCTGAGCAGCTCGGCGGTGTGGGGCCGCCCATGGGTCTCGACGAACCCGACGACGACGTCGGTCCCGCGCTGGAGGCGCCGCCAGCCCTCGTCGAGCATCGCGCAGGTCTTCCCGACCCCCGCCGCCGAGCCGACGTAGACGCGGAAGCGGCCGGCGGGGCGGACGGACTGGGCGGACTCGTCGTCGACGAACGCCGAGGAGGGCATCGCGCCATTGTGCCCGACGAGCGCAGGACCAGGCACTCCGCGCCCTCGAGCCAAGCCAGCTGCGCAGCCGGGCGACGCGGACCGACCTCTCGAAAGGGTCTCCGAGCTGCGCGCCTCGCCCGTCGGCGCGCCCTGCTACGACTTGCGCACGCGACAACACGATGTGGAGCGCCCCCGCCAAGACGCGAGCGCTTCGTGCATCGCGCCTGGCGCCTGGCAGCAGGAGCCACGCGCCCGTCGGCCCCGAGGCGCCGCTCCTAAGCTCCCAGGGATGAGGGCGCGCCCGGCCCGATCCCCGCGACGCTGGGACACCGGCACGCGCCGTGCCGCCCGGTGGACCGCAGGCACCACCGCCCTCCTCGCTTTCGCCGCATGGGAGGGCACGCAGTCACGCCGTGCCACAGACGCGCACTGGAGTGTGCTCGGCACGATCGCGTGCGCGCTGGTCGCGGCCGCGGTGGCCGGACGGCACCTCCAGCGAAAGTCCAGCGTCAGCTGGGTGCGAGACGGCTTCGGCGCGATCGGCGACGATCTACGCGGGCGCAGCACCGGCGGCATGCCGATGCTCGCTGGCGCCGGCATCTGGGCCGCGCTGATCGTCGCGACGATCAGCTGGGACCTCTACAGCTTCTCGCTCGAGGTGCACTCGCTGCCGACCTTGAGCCGGCTCTTCGGTGACGTGACCGCGCACGACTGGGGCCGGGCGCTCATCTTCGCCGGCTGGCTCGCACTCGGGGCGTGCCTCACGTTCGCCTGGCGCAGAGGCCGGCCGGACGAGGGGACGCCGTGAGCGTCGGCGACACCGCGTGGGCGGTGATCGCTGCTGCGTGGCTGTGCTGGCTGGTCGTGAGCAGCACCTGGTCGCGCGTGCCCAGCATCACCGACTTCGGCCGGTCCCTCCTCGGCTCGTGGCTCGGACGCTATGTCGCGCTCGCAGCATGGGCCGGCGTCGGTTGGCACCTGTTCTGCC
>JAJZMN010000163.1:13674-24015 GCA_021850345.1 Actinomycetes bacterium
CACCGGGCTCTCCCGGCGGGGCCCGGGGATCAAAGCGGTGCTCTCGTGGTTCTTGGGCTCCTGGGCGGGGCGGGCCCTCGTCCTGGCCGCCTGGGCCGGCGTCGGTTGGCACCTGTTCTGCCAGCGGCCATGAGGACTGCCGGACTGCCCAGGCATGCCCGCCGTGCCCGGGCCGCCAGGTCTCGAGCGAGCCGCCCTCAGGCCTCCGGCATCGGCGCTGTGTGACCGGCGTGAGCGCCGGGCTCGACCGGATGCTCGATCCCAAGACGAGCGTCGCGCAGGCGAGCCTGGAGACGGCTGGGCACGACGATCGCCTGGTTCCGCACGTGGACGAACCACGCCGTCATCGCGAGCGCCCCCTGGATCCCTGCCCCTGCGAGGCCGAGGAAGATCAGCAAGCCGAGCGTGAGGTAGGCGTTGTTCGGCCCCACCACTCGCTTGCCCAGGATCCAGGTGATCATCGCCATGACGAAGAACAAGAGCCCCCACCAGGAGCTGAACATGATGACCGCGGCGCGCGCAGTCCGCCGGTAGCCGCCGGAGAGCGATCGCAACGGCCCAGGGATGACCGCGCCGGCGATCGCGGCGAACACGAGGAGAGCTCCACCGGCGACGACGCCGGGCCACCAGGTGTCGTCGTAGACCGCGACGGTCGCAAAGCTCATCGAACAGGCGAACACCACCGTGAGACCGATCAAGGTCACGTACAGCTTGCGCACTACGGGTCACCTCGCCTTCGAACCGGACCGACAACTGCTACAGCTTGCCGTACCCGCAGCGGTCAGGCACATTCCGCGCAGCGACCCAGGATGGCAAAGTGCCGGGGATCGATGGTGAACCCGTAGCGCTGCCGGGCCGCCCGGGCGAGCCCGGCGAACAGCTCGGCGGGTGCCTCATAGCGTCGCCCGCAGCGTTCGCACAGGAGGTGAGCGTGGGCACTCGTCGCGAGCTGATAGGTCGCAGGGCCGTGCCCGAGATGGGTGTGGGCGATGACACCGAGCTCTTCGAGCTCCTCGAGGTTCCGATAGATCGTCGAGAGATGCACGTCGGGCGCGCGCGACTGCACCGCAGCTGCGAGCTCCTCGACGGAGCGATGATCGTGGGAGTCGAAGAGCACTTCGAGCAGGATTCGACGCGAGGCCGTCGCCCGCCCGCCGCGTGCCCTGAGGAGGGAGAGCACCTCGTCCACCGACCGCGGCGGGGCACTGCTTGGGCCCCGCCCAGCCACCGGCCGCTCTACGCGAGCGGCCGTGCTCGAGACAGGAGCCGCACCGGAGCTGGCCACGCTCCCAGGTTAGACGTGCCAGGTCCTCGGAGAGGGCGAGGTACGGTCTCTTATCGAGAGTGAGTCGCAATTGGGTAGAGTGCGCACATGGCACTGCCGACGGCTCCCCGATCGGAGGTTCCCCGACCGGCACAGCCACCGCTGCAGTGACCCGGGTCCGCCATGCGCTCGCCTCGCTCTCGCCGAGCGAGCGGCTGAAGCTCGCCGGCATGGCTGCGGGGATCCTCAGCCTCTTCGTCGTCGGCGGCGTGCTGCTGCTCGCCGCCGCGCCGCACCATTACCGAGTGAGCCGCACCGACGTGTTCGGCGTCGGCACCGGGCTCCTCGCCCTCACCCTGGGCATGCGCCACGCCTTCGACGCCGACCACATCTCGGCGATCGACAACACGACGCGTTCGCTCATGTCGGAGCGCAAGCGTCCCCTCTCGGTCGGTTTCTTCTTCGCCCTCGGCCACTCGAGCGTGGTGTTCGCGCTGGCGATCGCCCTCGGCATCGGGATGCGGGTCGTCGACGGTCAGGTGCAGCACGGCAGCTCGACCTTGCACCACGTCACCACGCTGGTCGGCACGCTCGTCTCGGGCGCGTTCCTCTATGCCATCGCCGCACTGAACGTCGTGATCCTGATCTCGATCGCTCGGGCGTTCGTCGCCATGCGGCGGGGGACCTACGACGAAGCCGAGCTCGAGCGCCAGCTCCAGCAGCGCGGCCTCATGAACCGGTTCTTCGGCCCCCTCGCCCGCCGCATCGACCGGCCCTCGAAGATGTACCCGATCGGGGTCCTCTTCGGCCTTGGGTTCGATACCGCGACGGAGGTCGCGCTGCTCGTGCTCTCCGGTACGGCAGTCGCCAGCGGGCTCCCCTTCTGGGCGGTCCTCTCCCTGCCGCTGCTGTTTGCCGCAGGCATGACGCTGTTCGACACGCTCGACGGCTGCTTCATGAACTTCGCCTACGGCTGGGCATTCGCGCGCCCGATCCGCAAGGTGTACTACAACCTCGTCATCACGGCGCTCTCCGTCGCCGTCGCCGTGCTGATCGGCACGATCGAGCTCGTCGGCCTCCTCGCCACCGAGCTCCACCTCACCACGGGCGCCTGGAGCGTGGCGAGCTCCTTCAGCATCAACACGGCCGGCTTCGTCATCGTCGGCCTCTTCGTCGCCACCTGGGTGCTGTCCGCCCTCGTCTGGCGCTTCGGCCACCTCGAGGACCGATGGTCGGCTGGGCCACCCGGCCCCGACGACGCCCAGCTCGGCGCGGCGGCTCCCGACGGCGCGGCGCCTCCCGACGGCGCGGCGCGCGATCAGTACGTCACGAGCGCCAGCGCGAACCCGTCGTAGCCTCGGATCCCCACCGTCTGGATCGTCGTCGCGACGAGCCGGGGCTCACCTGCGATCACGTCGAGTGCTGCCCTCGTGCCCTGGATCCCCCACTCGTCGTCGCCGTCGTCGATGACTTGGCCGCCGCGCACCATGTTGTCGAGCACGAGCAGCGTGCCCGGGCGTGACAGCGCGAGCGACTGGGTGACGTAGTCGGGGTAGCCGCTTTTGTCCGCGTCGATGAAGACGAGATCGAAGGGCGTCTCCCCCGCCTCCCGCATCGCTGCGAGCGACTCGCTCGCCGGTCCGACGCGAAGATCGACCGCATCGGCAACCCCCGCCTGCTCGAAATTGCCGCGCGCGACCTCGGCGTGGTGCGCGTCCACCTCCAAGGTGACGAGCGTCCCGCCAGGCTCGAGGCCCCGCGCCATCCAGATCCCGCTGTAGCCGCCGAGAGTCCCGATCTCGAGGACACGGCGCGCCCGTAACGCCCGGACGAGGATCTGCAGCAGGCTTCCCTCCATCGCCGACACGCTGATCGGTGGCAGTCCCGCCGACGCGGCGCGCTGCTCCACCGCTGCCAGGGTGGGATCGTCGGGAAGGAGCTTGCGGGTGAGAAAGTCGTCCACCGCTTGCCAGCGCGCGTCGGTCATGGCCTCCTTCGTACCCGATCGAGGTGGTCGCGCGCTCGCGCGTCAGGTCCCCTCGGCCACCAAGGTGCCCTCGCTGGCCATCGGGCGCCCTACGCGGCCCGGGACGCGGCGCCAGCATGCCGCGACCCCGACCACGATCGCGACGCAGCACGCCGCCGCGCTCACGAACGGCAGCCACGCCGCCACCCCGAAGAGCACGCCCGCGCAGGCCGCCGCCAGCGCGGTCGTGGCGGTCTGACTGGCCGCGAAGCTGCCCTGGGCGTGGCCGTGTCGCTCTGGCGCCGTCGCCTCGCCGAGCAACGACTGGCAGGCCGGAAGGGCGATCGAAAAGCCGAGAGACTCCCACACCCCGAGCGCCATCAACACGACGTAACCGGGCAAGAACGGGTACGTCGCGCAGAACGCCACCGACCACAGGAGCGATGCCACCGCGAGCCAGCGCCGGTCCAGGTGGTCTGCGAGCCATCCGGCAGGACGGGACATGAGCGCGAAGGGCAGCGCGAACAGGGTCCAGCTGATGCCGATCTCCCACTGCGACGCCCCATGGCGGGTCATGAGCAGCGTCCAGCAGGACTCGTACACCCCTGAGGTCACCCCGATCATGCCGCCGGCGAGGAGCGCGCCGAGGACCGCTCGCCGCGCAGCCTGTGCGCCAATGGTCGACGGCACGCCGGCCGGCACGGCCACCTCGGTCGCTGCCTCGCCCGATACGACGACCAACGGGCGCGCGTCGGCGCCCCAGCGGCCACCCTCTCGACCCCCGTGTCCCAGCGCAGCGCTGCCGATGACGGCGTCCGGTGCGTCCCGCCGCCATGCAGCCCACACCGGGCCGACCGCCGCGACGGCGGCCACCGCTGCGGCGACGAAGAGCCACCGCATCGCACCGACGCCGGCGAGGCTCCCGAGCGCCGGCCCGACAGCGAGCCCGCCGAGCTGCGCGCCGTAGAGCCTGCCAGCCGCGCGGCCGCGGTGGCTGAGTGGCACGCTCGTAGAGACCGCGGCGAGGGCAGCCACCATGGCACCACCCGCGCCGGCACCCTGAAGCCCGCGGTAGGCGACCTCGAGCCCCGGCGGTGCCGGAACGACGAACAAGACGCTGCCGAGCGCGTAGACGAGGAGCCCCCCGACGAGCACCGGCAGACGTCCGAGACTGTCGGAGAGCCGACCCGCCAGGTACTGGCAGGCGAACGCGCCGGCGAAGTACGCGGCCATGACCGCGCCCACCACGAAGTCGGACCCGCCGCGCTCCTTCACGTAGAGGGGGAGCAGGGGCAGCAGGGCGCCCGCGCCGACCCACTGGAGGACGACTGCGACCGAGAGCGACCGCACGAGCCCCGTCGCGCGCAGCGGTCCATGGGCGCGCGCGTCGTCTCGGCGTTCGAAGGGCGCGTGCACCCCCAGATCATGCCTGCCACCGGCAGCTCCGCCCGCGACGACGGCCACACGACAGGCGCCGGCGGTACGCTGCCGGGACCGGCGCGAGGAAGCGAGGTGAACGCGTTGAGCGAGATCGAGACGTCCTACCGCTACGAACAGATCAGCCCGAAGGCATACGAGCATCCTGCCGACCGAGCCGCCACGTCCGCGCTGCACGCCGTGCCGCTGCTCGATACCGTCATCAAGCGCCTCATCGACCTCGGTCACGAGAAGCGGCTACGCCAGGTCGTCCGAGGCAATGCCGTGAAGGTCGGGCCCGACCAGCTCCCCGAGATCTGGCGACGCTACGTCCAGGTGTCCTCGGTCCTGGACCTGCCCGCGACGCCCGATCTCTTCGTCTACAACCAGGCCGACGTGAACGCCATGACGCTCGGCGCGAACAAGCCCATCGTGGTCGTGAACTCCTCGCTCGTCTCGAGCTACACGATCGACGAGGTCCAGACCGTCCTGGCGCACGAGGCCGGTCACGTGCTCTCCGAGCACTACTACTACACGACCGCCCTGGTCCTCCTGGGCCAGTTCGTGAACGGATCGCTCCCCAAGTCCCTTCTGCTCGGCCTTCCTGCTCGAGCGATCTACTACGCGCTCCTCGAGTGGGCACGAGCGGCAGAGCTGTCTTCAGACCGCGCCGCGGCGCTCGTACGCGCCGATCCGCTGGACCCCTGCCGCGTGATGATGCGCATGGCCGGCGGGGCGCTCCCCGGTATGGACTTCGAGGCGTTCTTGAAGCAGTGCACCGAGTACCAGGGCGAGGACGACCTGTTCTCGCGGCATGCCCGCTTCTGGGCGGAGCTGAAGCTCGACCACCCCTTCGCCGTGCGCCGGGTGAAGGAGCTCGTCGAATGGGTGCAGTCCGGCGAGTACGACAGGATCCGCGCCGGCTCCTACCCTCGACGTGGCCACGAACCGGCGCCTTCCGCCGAATTCCAGGCTGCCGTCGACGCCTACAAGGCGAAGTTCACGCGCTTCTTCGAACGGACCGCGGGCGATGTCCAGCGTCTTGGCCGCCAACTCAGCGACTGGCTCAAGACCCGGGTGCCCGCCAGCGGCACAGAGGAGGAGTGAGCGCCTCGCGTCGGTCGTTTCGAGCCCTGGACCCGAGCCTCCAATGGCGCTCAATGCCGAGGTGGGTGGGTGTCTCGTTGCTCCTCAGCCGATGCGCCGTTGCGACTCGCGGCCGTGGATACACCGACGACAGGCTGCGCTGGACTCGACGAGCGTGCAAGTGCCTCGCGGGCGGCCGCAGCGCGGGCGGCCTCCGCCTTCCCCATGGCTTCGAGCGACGGCACCATGTAGCCGACACCGGCAGCGACGACACCGATCAGCATGAGAGCCATCCCGAGCAAGCGCGACGACTGGAACGTGGCGCACACACCTCCGGCAAGGCCCACGAGCACGCCGGCAGCCCCCATCACCGCCCCGATCCGGGCCATGCGGCCCGTGACCGACGACAAGAGGAGCACGACCACCGCGCCGACGCCAAGCGCGATGCCCACCGCGCCGTGCGCCGCGTAGAGCACCGTTCCCTTTGCCGGCAGCAAGGCGTTCGGCCGCTCGAAGGGAACGGTCACGATCGCGGTGATGCCGAGGACGAGCTCGGCCGCGACGAGGATCGCCATCGAGCTCCAGACCCGGCGCACCGTCTTCTCGGCGAGCATGAGGCTGCGGGGCTCGGTGACCACCTGCAAGTCGGGCCGGAGGGTCGCGACGTGGACGAGCGCGTTGTAGGTGAGCAGCGAGATGCCCAGATGCATGACCATCAGCGCCACGACACCTCTGAGCGCCTCGCCTGCGAGGAAGAGCCCGACATCGGGGAGCCACAACACGAGCACCACGACGATCGCGGCGCGAAAGAACAGCCATCTGGGAGTCGAGCTGACGACTGCGACGAACGGCCACGCCGCACACGCGGCGACCACGCCGATGACGGTCAAGGTCGCGTAGTCGGCGACGTGGAAGGGCGAGAAGCTGTGCAGCGCCGGGTACGTCGAAATGGCGATGCGCACGCAGAGCTCGTCGAAGGCGAGCGCGGCCACGACCGAGATGACGGTCGCAAGCACCAGTCTCGGCTTCGACGGCGGCCGGTAGCGGGGCGCGAAGTCGATGTGGGCGGCGCGCCGGAACCGCACCAGCCATTTCGGTTCCTGGCCCGGCGCAACGGTGCCCTCGCAGGGCGCGACGGCACCCCGGCGCTGCGGCCCCGGCGGGCTCTCGGGGTCCATGACGCCATTGCACCATGCCCGATGGCCCGGTGCACGACGGCAAGGTGCGTTCACGCGGTGTCGCCGGGATGTTCGACGGCCGTACAGCCGCCTGCGGCCACGCCGGGAGCTCCCACGCCAAGATGATGGCTGCGGCCCGCGCCACCGTCGGGCTCGCGAAGCCGACCCCGAGGCTTCCGTAGTCGGAGGCGAGGAGGATCGCGAGGACGCCTCGCGCCAACGGGAGCAGCGCACTTCACGGCATCGTGATCTCGACACCTTCACCGGGCGCGAGACGGTGACTGCGCGAGACGGTGACTGCGCGAGACGGTGACTGCGCCTTGGTCCACGAGGCACTGAGCGAAGCCAGCGCGGCGTCCCCGACACCTCGTCCACGTCCACGGGTCATGTGCCGTTGGCGCCGCCAAACCCAGAATGCTTGACGCGGAACTTCCTGGCTGAAAAGCTGCGCGTGCCGAGCTCGGTGCTTGGTCGTGGGCGAAGGTTGCGCCCTTGGGGGGTTAGGCAGGAGGGCACCGTGAGCGCTGTCACAAAGCCAGTTGCTGGTTCCGACCACGAGGCGAGCGACCGTAGGTTGCGGCACGTCTTGTCGCGATCCCAGCTCCTCATGCTCTCCCTCGGCGCGATCATCGGGTCAGGATGGCTCTTCTCCGCGCTCGTGGCGGACAGCCTGGCTGGGCCCGCGTCCTACATCTCGTGGATCGTCGGGGGCATCCTGGTGCTCCTCATCGCCCTGGCGTACGCGGAGATCTCCACGATGATCCCGCGTTCGGGTGCCATCGTGCGGTACCCGCACCTGAGCCACGGCGGGTACACCGGCTTCATCCTCGGATGGGCCTACACCTTGGCAACCGGGTCGGTCGCAGCGATCGAAGCCATCGCCACCGTCCAGTACATCGGCCCCCAGGCGCCTGCCACATGGCACCTCCTGGAGTCCCCGGTGACCTCCTCGTCGATCATCCATTTCCCCGAGGGCTGGCTGTTCACCGTGTTCCTCGTGGCGTGCTTCTTCTTCGTCAACGTCTACGGCGCTCGATTCCTCGGACGCTTCAACAACACCCTCATGGTGTGGAAGTTGATCATCCCCGTGGCGACCTTCATCTTGATCTTCGCCTTCTCGTTCCACTCGAGCAACTTCTCGCCCCCCGGGGGCATGGCGAGCGCTGGCTGGCACACGGTCTTCTACATCATCCCCTCCGCCGGCATCGTGTTCTCCTACCTCGGGTTCCGCCAGGCACTGGACTTCGGCGGCGAGGCGCGCAATCCGCAGCGTGACATTCCCTTCGCCACGGTCGTCTCCGTGCTGATCGGCATCGTCATCTACACGCTTTTGCAGATCGCGTTCACCGGCGGCATCGTGTGGCACTACTTCGGCGTGCCCGTCGACGGGTACCTGAAGCTGGGCGCGCCGTCCGCCGCCGCCGGCCACATCTTCGCGACCGCAAGCCCCTTCTACGCCGTCATGAAGGCATCGGGCGTGGCCTTCTTGGTCTCGGTGATGGCGTACCTGCTCGTGGCCGACGGAGTCGTCTCGCCCTTCGGCACCGGCCAGATCTACCTCGGCACCGCCGGTCGCACCCAGTACGGCATGGGGGTGAGCGGTTACTTCCCGAAGCCGTGGACGTCGGTGAGCCGCCGCACCCGGATTCCGTGGGTCTCGCTGATGGCCTCCTTCCTCCTCGCGATCGTCTTCACGGCGCCATCGCACAGTTGGTTCGGGCTCGTGGGGATCGTCACCTCGATGACCGTCTTCACCTACATCATGGGCGGCATCGGGCTCCAGGTCTTTCGCAAGACCGCGCCGGACCTCGCGCGTCCATTTCGCCTCGGCGCGGCCTGGCTCTGGGGGCCTTTGGCATTCCTCGCTGCGACCGTCATCGTCTACTGGTCGGGGTTCACGACCGACATCGAGCTCGTGGCGCTGCTGTTCCTCGGGCTCCCGATCTACAGCTGGTACTTCGCCCCGCAGCGGGGCTACATGAACCGGATCGCCGGGTACGTGACCGGGGCGCTGTTCCTCGCGGCGTGGATCCTGCTCATGCACTGGGGACACTGGGTCCTGTCACCCGCGCGCACAGCGCCCTACGCCACGAACGTGAAGTACCACGCGCCGTTCCTCCTGTGGTATCTGCTCGTCGCCGTCTCGGTGTACGGGTTCACGGCGCTCTGCTGGGCGTTCGGGTCGAAGGAGGGTCGGAACCTGATCAACCGTTCGCTCTGGTTGATCACGTTCATCCTGGCCGAGGTGTTCCTCTCCTACTACGGCGCTTTCGGGGTGACGACCCACATCCCCAAGCTCCTCACCTTCCCGATCGACACCATCTGGGCCTTGCTCATCGGCCTCGTGTGCTTCTACTGGGCCGTGCGGAGCGGGTTCGAGACCGACGAGATCAGGGCGATCACGCAGAGTGGCTCGGGGTTGGTCGCTCCCGAGGGGGACGAAGCCGCCACGGATGCCGCAGAAGCGACCACTGTCACCGCCAGCTGACCGCCAGCTGACCGCCAGGTGACCGCCAGCTGACCGCTAGGTGACCGCCAGCTGACCGCCAGCTGACCGCTAGGCGGCCAATCTCACGTAGGTGAGCAACTCGAGCCAATACCAAGAGCCATGATCTCGCAGAGGGTCTCAGGACTCGCCGCAGCTGATCGCTTTCAGTGGCATACCTCCTTCACGACCACATGGAGGCTTCGAGCGCCTGCCAAATTGACTGGGGGCGTCCTCAGTGGCGGCAACGGCGCCTACCACCCGCCCGATGCCGAGCATGGATGGTTGCCGCAGCCGGTTGGTGTAGGGAACGCCGGATCCGCGGATTCCCTGGGCTGAAAGGGGCCGGGGATCCGACCCGTCCAGCGCAGCAGCTTGGACTTCAGGTCACAGCAGGCGAACCGCTCCCTCCTCGTCGGGGGGATCCGCGGCCATCCTCCCGTCACTTGTAGTATCTAGCTAACTTAGCTAGTTTCACTTCATGCAGGTGAACATGCACGACGCCAAGACGAACCTGTCTCGGCTGGTCGCAGCCGTAGAAGCAGGCGAAATCGACGAGATCGAGATCGCCCGAGCCGGGAACGTCGTCGCCCGGCTCGTCCCACCTCGCGCTCGTCCGCCTCGACGCCCCGGTTCGTGGGCAGGGAAGGTCCGCATCGGCGCCGATTTCGACGAGCTGCCCGAGGAGGTGGCCGCAGCGTTCGGCGGTGACGCGCCTTGAACGTCCTCGTCGACACCCACATCCTGCTTTGGTGGCTTGCCGACGACCGAGCCCTGCCTGACGTCGCCCGGACGGTCATTGCCGAGCCAGCTACCACGGTCGTCGTCTCTGCCGCGACGGTCTGGGAGATCGCCATCAAACAGGCCGCAGGACGCCTCGACGCACCTCTCAACCTCATGTCCACGCTGGACGACAACGACTTCGACACCCTCCCGATGACGGCGT